>JBBRJE010000096.1:0-8927 GCA_038219845.1 Bacteroidia bacterium | reverse complement strand
CACCCAATAGCTGCCTGCCTTAAAATCTACATAATCCAATACTTCTTGTGGTAATAAAATTTGTCGCGGCTTATCCTTGCTGCAATCATGCTTACGGCATTGCGAAGAAAGCAATACAAGCCCGATAAGTATTAGAAAAAGAAAGGATTTAAGTTTAAACATCCGTTAGTTTATTATTATTGTAATACAAGAGTAGCCCTTTTGATTTGATATGCAAATTTGTTTTTGTCATTTTTGCTGCGCCAGTTCCTATAAGTGTGATAATGATTTCTTCACTGACCACTGATTCTGATTCTGATTCTTAACTACTAACCCGAAATTAGTTTATTTTCGCAGCCTCATGGGAGTCATTAATTTATTGCCCGATCATACCGCCAACCAGATTGCTGCAGGTGAAGTGGTGCAACGCCCTGCCAGCGTAGCTAAGGAGCTTTTAGAAAACAGCGTTGACGCGAAAGCTACAAAGATATTCTTAAAAATAAAAGAAGGCGGCAAGGCCCTGATCCAGGTATCGGATAACGGTGCTGGAATGAGCGATATGGACGCACGATTATGTTGGGAGCGGCATGCCACCAGTAAATTGAGTGTTATCGAAGATCTCTTCTCCCTGCATACTTTTGGTTTCCGCGGGGAGGCGCTGGCCAGCATCGCAGCGGTGGCCCAGGTAGAGATGAAAACCAAAAGGGCAGTAGATGAAGTAGGTACACATATTCTTATTGAAGGAAGCCAGGTGAAAATGCAGGAGGTAGTGGCGATGCCCGTGGGCACCTCTATAGCCGTGAAGAATTTATTTTTTAATGTGCCAGCCCGACGTAATTTCCTGAAATCTGATTCGGTGGAAGCCAATCATGTAATTGAAGAATTTATGCGTGTGGCCCTGGCCAATCCGCATATCGGTTTTTCGATGACCAATAATGATAATGAAGTTTTTCATGTGCTGCCCGGTACACTCAAGCAAAGGATCATAGGCCTTTTCAGCGATAAGCATAACGAACAGATATTAACGGTGAATGAATCCACACAGATCGCAAATATTTATGGATTCGCCGGTAAGCCCGATTTCGCTAAACGCACCCGTGGGGAACAGTATTTTTTCGTTAACCAAAGATATATCCGTAATTCTTACCTTAACCATGCGGTGGTTGGCGCATACCAGGACCTCATGCCCACCGATAATTTTCCCTTCTACGTTTTATTTATTGATGTCGACCCCAACACCATTGATATCAATGTGCATCCCACAAAAACAGAAATAAAATTCAGGGATGAGAAAAATTTGTATACCATCCTTAAGGCGGTGGTTAAACGTACTTTAGGCCAGCATACCATCACACCCCAGTTCGATTTTGAAACCCCGGCAGCGATACAAAATTTCACGCCGGATTTTTTTTCCAGGGAGGAGATGCCGCGGCCCCCACAAATAAAGGTAGATCAGGATTATAATCCTTTTAACTCCGGATCCTATACCCATTCACAGCCCGATTTGAGGGAACAAAATAATCTTAAAAATTGGCGACAGCTTTATGATACCCCGGCCGGGATAAGCAATACCACGGAAAATAAAACACCACAGCCCAGCCTGGGATCCGGCCTGGAGCAGGAAGATCAGCCCCGGAAGCAGTTCCTGCAAATTCATAGAAGGTATATCATCTCACCCATCAAAAGCGGCATGATGCTCATCGACCAGCAGGCAGCCCATGAAAGAATATTATATGAAAGATATATTGAGGAGATGGAGAAAAAAAACGGATTGAGTCAACAACTTTTATTTCCGGCTGTCATTAAATTTTCTGCTGCTGATATTGTTTTGTTCCAGGAATTATTTCAAGAGTTTCAGGCCCTTGGATTTGTTCTTGATGATTTTGGGAATAACCAAGTGGTGCTCAACGGCCTTCCCACAGAGGCCAATAATTCCGATCCACAGCAGCTTTTTGAAGGCATGCTTGAACATTATAAAACATATAAGACCGATGTAAGAGTCGGCAAGAGAGAAAGTGTGGCACGAAGCTTATCAAAAAGATTAAGCATCCAGCATGGAAAAACATTAGGCGGCGAAGAGATGAGAAACCTGGTGGATGAGCTTTTCGCATGCACCATGCCCTACCAAACCAGTGATGGGAAAACAATTGTACGTACCATCACCATGGAGGAGCTCGAGCGGATGTTTTAGTTATGGGCTGTTGTGATATTTAATACCTGTTCTCTGAAACTCTTATAGGCTCTCTGATTGATATAACGATTCGTAAAAACTTCTAATATTTTTGGTCGGTCGCTATCTTCATAAAAGTTTTCCAATGCAGCTTCCAGCTCCTGGTCATCAGCTGCCTTCCAATAATGAAAATCAAAATCCTTTGCAATATTTAAAGCCGTACGATGATGCAAATTTTCAAAATAAATTTCCAGTTCAGGCAGAGAAGAAGGCCCTTCAATAAGACGGAAAATTCCACCACCACCATTATTAAGAATGATGATTCTAAGATGGGGCAGGTGGAGCCTGTTCCAGTAAGCATTCACATCATAAAAAAATGCGATATCGCCGGTAAGCAAGGTCGTTAATTTGCCAGATATAAATGCAGCACCCACAGCTGTTGATGAGCAACCATCGATACCGCTGGTGCCCCGGTTTGAATTTATTTTTATCGTTGGATCGATTCCAAGAAGCATCGGATAACGCACCGGCATGCTATTGGCCAATTGCAAATTGCTCTCTGCCGGTATCGAAGCCAGCACCCGGGCTGCTACTTTGAGTTCACAAAAAGGTAAGCCCAGCATCGGCTCAAGTGTTGATATTCTTTCTTCTTTCTCTTTCCAGAGATCATAGTAAGCTGTAGCATCGATTTCTATTTTTGCGAGGGCCTCGAAAAACAATTCAGGAGCGGTTCTAAGCACTGCGCTTAGCGATTGAAAGGGATTGCCAATATGTCCGTAAGCCTGAACATGGATATGTTGTAAAGGCTTATATTTACTTATAAACCGTTTTAAATTTTTACTGAGCACCGCCCCCCCAATACTTATCAGCAGTTCGGGTTGCAAACACTCTGAATCCTGGCTTTGATCCAGTATAAAATCGTAATTGCGAATCACATTCGTTTCATGATAATTGGAAAGCAGGTCGGCAAGGATCGGGAAATTCAATTGCTGCTGCGCTTTATCCACTGCATTCATTGCGTCTGACGTACAATGGCCGAATCCGAGAATGACCAGCAGCTTTACTTTTTTTTCCGGAGTAATTGATTCCCGTATCTGATCCATTAATGCATTGATATCATAAATGTCATTAAGTGAATAATGAACAGGCAGGAGGGAAGCCGGCCTGATACGGATTCTTTCTTCCCTATAGGTATAGCGCTCTCCCGGCCCGGGATAGAATGGTTCACGCAGCCGAATATTAATATGTACCGGTAAGTTTTGTTGAATCCCTGCTTCTAGGAGCTCAAGCATCGGCCCCTCCATCTCTCCATCAGGATCCAGTGTGAGCTCCTGCAGGATATGATTTTTAAACACACCCTCCTGCCTTATTGCTTGTCCGTCCCATTGGTCAATTAATTCAGCCGGACGGTCGGCAGTGATTACCACCAGCGGAATATTTTGATAAAAAGCTTCGCAAATGGCCGGATAAAAATTTAAAACGGCCGTGCCGCTGGTACAAATAAGAGCCACCGGCTTCTTACTTTGCTGCGCCATACCTAATCCGATAAATCCGGCACTGCGCTCATCCGATACAGGGATACAATGAATCCTGGGATGCCTCACGAAAGCAACCACCAGTGGTGCATTCCGGCTACCCGGGCAAATCACGGCCTGCGTTCCTCCCATTCGAAAGTAAAGTTCCGCAATGATATTAAGCCGTTGTTGCAAGGTGTTCAAAGCGTAGTTTTTTTACATTCGATAAATAAAGACCGGTTCTGAAATTAAAAAGAGATCAGCAGCTGTCCTTTCTCTACTTTATCTTTTTCGGTGATATGTATTTTTTTTACGATACCATCACCGGTGCTTTTTAAAATATTTTCCATTTTCATCGCTTCTAAGAGAAGCAGGCTATCGCCCTTCTCTACTTTATCACCTGCTGTTACCAATACCTTTAGTACGAGTCCTGGCATAGGTGCTTTTAATTCATTCAGCGCCTTGCCTGCATTAGCGGTCATGCCCATCTTTTCAAGCAGCTCATCATATTTATCTTTTATCTCCAGGCTTATTTTTTTGCCATTCACCAGCAGGATGCAGGTTTTATTTTCCGGGTTGAGATCTAAGACATTCACATTATAAGACCGGTCATTATAAACGATATGATAGGTATTAATACCGGTCATTATAATATCAGCCTCCGTTTCTAGGTTGTTAATAAATACCTTGTTCAGGGTGTTTTTCACCTCCCAACTTGTGCCGTTATTTGCTTTTATTTTGAACATCGCATTTAAATTGTCTTGCCTGCGAATTTACATCAAATCAATCATATGAAAATTAGCCAACCTAAGGTTGTGGTGCTGCTTTTTCTTATCAGTGTTTTTTCGGCTTGCACCTTATTCCGGAAACATCATCAGCCTGTTGCGGCGGTTACCACGCTCGATTCTAATTCCATGAGGCTGATCCTTGATGCCATAAGAACCGCTAACAGTAATAAAGAAATAAAAAGTTCGGAGGAACTCCTTTATGAAGCTGCGTCACCCAAAATTTGGGAATTGGTTCATATGGATCTTTCGGTAAGCCTGGATTACCCGATGCAGCGGCTCAAAGGACTTGCCATCATTAGCTTAAAACCCTATGCCTATGCCCAGGATAGCCTGGTGCTCGACGCCCGGGGGATGGAGATCAAAGAAGTAACTGATGGGGATACACGAGGACTGACGCCATTGCGATACAATTACGATGGGCTGAAGCTTACCATCTTTCCAGGATTTCGCACCTTGCCCGGTGAGATGAAAAAAGTAGTGATAGATTATATTTCCAAACCTAATGAATTGAAGGGGAAGGGAAGTGAATACATCACGTCAGACAAGGGTTTATATTTTATTAATAATGAAGGTAAGGATTCGCTGAAGCCCCGCCAGGTATGGACCCAGGGTGAAACGGAAAGCAATTCGTGCTGGTTTCCCACCATCGATAAGCCAAACCAAAAGATGACGCAGGAAATAAGAATTGCCCTCAACGACAGCAATGATATTACTTTGAGCAATGGCATATTTATCGGCAGGATGCAATATCAAAAGGGAGTGTATACCGATATATGGCGCCAATCCTTGCCTGCAGCACCTTACCTTACCATGATTGCCATCGGTAAATTTTATATCGAACACGATAAATGGCGCGATAAGCAGGTAAACTATTATGTTGAACCTAAATTTAAGCCATATGCTAAATTAATCTTCGGCAAAACACCGGAGATGATTGAATTTTTTTCCAACCGCCTCGGCGTCGATTATCCCTGGGAGAAATACTGCCAGATTGTGGTTCGTGATTTCGTTAGCGGATCGATGGAAAATGTGTCGGCAACACTTCATGGTGAGTTCCTGCAAATGGATGCCAGGGAATACCTTGATGATAATAAAGAGTCTTATATCAGCCATGAATTATTCCACCAATGGTTTGGCGACCTGGTCACCTGTGAGAGCTGGAGCAATCTGCCCCTGAATGAATCATTTGCAACCTATGGCGAATACCTATGGCTGGAACATTCTCAGGGCAAAATGGAAGCTGACCTTCATCTCAATGATGACAGGGATCAGTATATGCAGGAGGCCACTTACAAACAGGTACCCCTTATACGCTTTCATTATGAAGATAAAGAGGATATGTTCGATAGGCATAGCTATCAGAAAGGAGGGTGCGTCTTACATATGCTCCGCAACTATCTTGGAGATGATGTTTTTTTCAAAGGCCTGAAAATTTACCTTGATAAAAACAGGCTTAAATCGGTGGAAGTGCATGACCTGCGGCTGGCTATGGAAGATGCCAGCGGAGAAGACCTGAACTGGTTTTTCAATCAATGGTTCCTCCGGGCGGGTCATCCCAAAGTGGGCATAGGCCTCAACTACAATTCCGACACGAAATTACAGAATCTAACGATTGATTTTATTGATAATGCAGACGCTGTTGCACAAAAATTTCTCATCCCCATAAAAGTAGATTTCTATTTTAAAGATAGCATTCATCGTGAAAGCATTATGGTGAAGGACCTGAAGAATACATGGTATTTCCCTTTCTCCGAACAGCCTTTCCTGATTAATGTAGACGCCGATCGTGCTATCTTATGGGAAGCAAAATACGATAAGACGAAAGAAGAATTAATTAACCAGGTGCTCCATGCCCCTTTGTATATGGATAAAAAAGAGGCGATGGACCTGCTGACGGATAAAGACGAATTATCAATTGATGAAAAAAACACTCTCGTAAATTATTGTCTTAATCATAGCTTCTGGGGTATTAAAGCTTTAGGAATAGAGATGATGGACTTTATGAGGACATCTGATCTGGATCCATATTTCAACAGGATATCAGGGCTTATCCTTAGTGAGAAAAAATCAACGTTACGTGAATCGATGTTGAATATTTTGGGCAAGATGAGTAAAACAAATGATATTCTTCCTGTGATCAGGGCCTGTACCAACGATTCAAGCTATAGGGTCATGACGGCGGCTCTCGATTTATTGCGTGATAAGGATTTGGGCACCACCTTAAAAATATGCCAGGCTAATGAGAAGCTTGAAAATAACAGGGTTGTAAATAGCATCACCTCTGTTTATTACAGGGATACTACTGCTAATCACGCATCCTATCTGGTGAATAGCGTGCTCAGTGCCAAATTCTATGATAAGAGCATGCGCTTGCGCGAAACAGAATATTATATCCGGCAATCGACTATAGAATTTGCTTATCAAACAATTGAAGGCCTGGTAAAAAATAAATCAAAAGTAATGGAAGATTATTCCGGTGAATTTTTAGCCGGAATGAAAAATCATTTCCAGGCACGCCATGATATTTTGGCCTACGATATGTCGCGAACACGCTATACCGAAGACGCTTATAAAGATGCCACCAGCCGGCTTGAATGGTATGATAAAATATTGGCGCTGCTGGCTGAAGCAAATACTGAAAAGTAACTCGGTATCTTTAGTAGAAGCGCGGGGCCAAATATATTTCAGTATTGATTATAATTTATAGTTTTGTACTTCACAAATTAAACTAATACAAATAAAAGTGCCTCCTGCCATGGAACCCATTACTATAGAAAAGCTTAAAAAAGTTATTGCCCTTTGCGACATGCCCGATGCCCATTTGCAATGGCTTATTGATCACGGAGAGATAATAGATTATCCTGATGGCGCATTGATTCTAAAAACAGGCGAGCTCACGGAGTACATGATCATTATCGTAGAAGGCCAGGTAGCATTTTACATGGATATGAGCGGTAAACTGGTTCATTATTTCACTTTCGGGAATGATTCAAGCACCGGCGGTGTAAGCGGCTTACTGCCTTATTCGAGAATGAAAAATTCCCCCGGTCAATCCTATGCTGTGGGCAGGCTGCGTGGCCTAAGGCTGCATAAAAAATATTTTCCGGAGCTGGAGCAGCTTAACCCTGATCTGATTCAGAAGCTTATCGGATATATGACGGAGCGGGCCAGGTCGTTTGCCACTACGCAATTGCAGCATGAGAAAGTAAGCGCTCTCGGAAAGCTCTCTGCCGGCATCGCCCATGAATTAAATAATCCTGCATCTGCCATTAACAGGATTTCTTCAGAATTAAAAAAAAGGGTATCCATGAATTATGATCTCACAGAGAAGCTTCTTAAATCTGAGATCAAGCCTGAACATATTCAAAGCATAAGCCTGATGGTGGAATTAAAAGAAAAGGAAATGCAGGGAAAAGCAAAGTTCGGCACCATGCAGCTTTTGGAAAGAGAAGACGAGATCCTGGATTGGTTGGAGAAGAACGACCTTATGGGAAACCGTGTGGCTGGAGAAACTTTTGCAGAATTTGGATTCTCCTGCGCTGATTTAGAAAAAATACGTCTCAATGTGGGTAAAGAAGCGCTTATCCATGTGCTTCACTGGCTGGAAAATTTATTAAACTCCCAGAGAATTTTGAAAGATCTGGAAGATGCCTCCTGCCGTATTTCAAATCTGGTAGATGCAATCAAAAGCCATGTTCATATGGATCAAACCATTGATATGCAGCCCACCAGAATCAATAAAGATATAGATAATACCCTTACCTTGCTTGGTTATAAGCTGCGTGAAAAAAATATTATGGTGAAAAAAAATTATTCGGAGTCCTTGCCCGAGATCCCTGCATATATAGGAGAGCTCAACCAGGTATGGACAAATATTATTGACAATGCCATCTTTGCTCTCGAAAAAAACGGAGAGCTTATAATTCATACCTCATCCGATGAGAAAAATTTAAAGGTTTCAATCGTCGACAATGGTGCCGGCATCCCAAGAGATATTCTCTCCAGGATTTTTGACCCATTTTTCACGACTAAAAAAGTAGGTCAGGGCACCGGCATCGGATTAGACCTGGTGCAACGAATCATCAAACATCATCATGGTGAAATAAAAGTGAATTCGATACCGGGCAGAACAGAATTTATTATTTGTCTCCCGCTCTCACAAAATCAAGATTCAAAAAAATAAAGCTAACAAACTTCTTATGAAGCAGCCCTTTATAATAATTGTTGACGATGACCTTCAGGTGTTGCGGGCTATTCAACGAGATATACGGAATGAATACCGTGATGATTACCGCGTGGTGGCTACTGAATCGGCAAATGAGGCGATTGCTTTGCTCAAGGAATTGAAATTGAAAAATGAGGCGGTGGCTTTATTTATTTCCGATCAGAGAATGCCGGAAATGGAAGGTATTGAGTTCCTGGGAAAGGCCACCGCAATTTACCCCGAGGCGAAACAAATATTGCTTACTGCCTATT
>JBBRJE010000095.1:0-8961 GCA_038219845.1 Bacteroidia bacterium | reverse complement strand
GAATACAAGATTCTACGCTTCGCTCAGAATGACAAGGGGTTGTGCTACAGTCAAATGATTACAAAATTCTACGTTTCGCTCAGAATGACCCTGGGGGGGGCTCAGAATGACAAGGATGTGCTAGCTTGATTTCATGCCAGTCTTTGACAAAGAATTTCTTGAACAGGATTTAATCATCCATGAATTCGGACATAGTTATGCAAATAATATTGTAGACGAATATTCATCCATGACAGAAAAATATGAGAACAAATTGTTCCCTTCTGTTAAAGAAAAGCTTGAGAACGAAGGGGTGAATAAGGAAAGTTTTATGTACGAAATAATAGTTAGAGCGGTTACCATCAGGATCGTTGAAAATAACTACGGAAAAGAAGCTGCCGGCAAATTACTAGATTACGAACTGTCTGTTGGATTTAAATACATGACAGATATTGTTGACGAGCTGAAAAACTACGAGAGCCAACGTGACAAATATCCGGGGTTGAAAGATTTTTTTCCTCGAATTATTAAGCGACTCGACAAAATCCCGCTGCAATGAATTCATCAGTTGCATAATAGAAAGACTAAACATTATTCTGCAAACTATTTGCATTTAAATTATTCTTCTGGATAAGGGAGATTTATTCACAGGCCTGGTAAAGCCAAAGGCCCAAATAATTAATACTATTTGCAATGGCAGTCGCAGTACAGTTAGCCATAAGCCCGGATCATTCTCGTAGTAGTAATTAAGCATCATTTGGATATTGGCTGGAAAAACGGCGATGAGCAAAACTATAATACACCATGCGGCAACAGCTCTGGTGAAAGGAAAAACCAGCAGCAAGGCGAAAAGTATTTCACAGCCACCGCTTATTATATTCACCACATTGTGCATTGGCAGCCAGGAAGGCATGATCTTGATAAAAGATGAAGGACGTAGAAAATGAAACAGCCCCGTGGTGATATAAAATACAATCATGAGGATCTGGGAAATCTTTTTCTTACTTTTAATCATATAAATTTAAAAAATAAAAGGTAAATTTATTATTCCAAAAATATCGATTTTTATTTAAAGAAATCATGGCATTATCACCCGTATACAGGACATTTCCGAATTTGATGTGTCGGTATTAAAGCTTTGATTTATCAGTGCACCTGTATTATCTTCCGATAGGAAGAATTCGTAGGTAGAATATTAGAGAGTTTGGCTTTCCTTCCAGAGAGCCTGTCCCGCCTTGCGGGAAAGGTTTCGTGCTAAGAGGTCTACGGGTTCATGCCAATTACTTTGAAGATATATGGTTCATCTTATTTTTATTCCAAATTCTTATAATAATTCAAAGGTATTATTCTCCTTGCTTTTCAGGGCACTAAACCTATGGAAGGTATCACCAGCTATTCTTGATTTCTACCCATGAATTCTTCCTATCGGAAGAAGAATACAGCTTCTTCGATTCAATTAATTATTTCTCCAGCACATCAATAAGAAATACCCATATAAATCCTGGCGCAAGTATTTCAGCTCAGTTTATCGAGGTGGTTTTGTTAAATAAATACTAAAGGCCGCTTGCCTGCTTTTTGATGCATTGAGCATACTATCTTTGGAATTTGTATTAATCCAAATTGAGCACCACTATGGAATCTTCATCCCCAAATAATTTCTGGCAATTTGATGTTAAGCACTGGTACCAGGTCTTGAATAGTTCTGAGCAGGGCATCTCTGAAAGTGATGCACAAAAAATTCTGAAGCAATCAGCGAACAAAATAAAAAGCCAATCGCAGCTCAAAAAAGATTTGCTGCTTTTTATCTCGCAATTTAAAAGCCCGCTTATGCTTCTTCTTATCGGGGCAGTAATTATTTCTGCCTTCCTGGGCGATACAGCGGATGTATTTATTATTCTTTTTATTGTTTTATCAACAGGTACCATTGGCTTTGTGCAAGAGAGAAACGCAGGTAAGGTGGTAGAAAAGCTCCAATCACTGATCGCATTAAAAAGCAGGGTTTACAGGGATGGTAAGGAGATGGAGATCGCCTCTGCTGAAATTGTTCCCGGGGATCTGATTATCTTCAATCTAGGTGATATGATACCTGCCGATTGCCTGATCGTGGAAGCCAATGCCTTGCAGACAAATGAGTCGAGCCTCACGGGAGAATCGTTCCCGGTACTAAAACAAGCCACCAAGCTCGATGAAAATACAGACCTTGCCAACCGCTCCAATTGCCTATGGGAAGGCACCAATATTATTAGCGGAAACGGTAAGGGCCTGGCAATAGTTACAGGTGACAAAACCATCTTTGGAAATATCACTGCGGCAGCAGGGTCTTCAATTCAAACAAGCTTTGAGAAAGGCATCAAAGACTTTGGATTCCTGCTGATGAAAATTACTTTAGCGCTTGCCGTTTTTATCCTTACGGTGAATCTGATCCATCATAAAAGCCTGGTCCAATCGGCTTTATTCGCCCTGGCTTTAGCCGTGGGCATGGCGCCGGAGCTGCTTCCTGCAATCACCACCATCGCCATGAGTGCTGGCGCCAAAAGGATGCTGGCAAAAAAAGTGATCGTGAAAAAATTAAGCTCCATTCAGAATCTCGGGGAAGTAAATTTATTATGCACCGATAAAACCGGCACCATCACCGAAGGGGCAATTAGCGTCGCAGGAATCATCGATCCGACAGGAAAAGAAAATGAGTTTGTAAAAACGCTGGCCTATTGGAATGCTGCATTGGAAACCGGCTATGCCAATCCTATTGATGAGGCATTGAAGAAGCTTTCTATCGACACAAAGATAAGCCCTGTTAAGTTCGGAGAAATACCTTACGATTTCAACCGCAAGCGCTTAAGTATAGCCTTGGATACCAGTACAGAAAAAATGCTGATCAGCAAGGGAGCCTACCTGAATATCCTTGAGATATGCTCCACGGCAAGGCTCACCGATGGAAGTATCGTGCCCCTTGCTAATTGCAAAGAGGCGATCGAGAATGTATACAATCAGAAAGGCAATGATGGATACAGGGCCATTGGAATTTGTTATAAAATAATAACAGGCAATACGATAGTAAAAGAGGATGAAACGGACATGATCTTTGCCGGCTTCGTATTATTAAAAGACCCTGTAAAAGCTGGCATCGCGTATACGATAACTGAACTGAATAAATTAGCTATCGGTTTAAAAATTATTACCGGTGACAATAAAAATGTAGCCAGGTCTATTGCCCTTGGCATCGGCATCACAGAGCCCAGGGTGATGACAGGAGGCGAATTGAATGCGCTCAATGCCGCCGACCTGGAATTGCAGGTGAAGAGCATCAATATTTTTGCTGAAGTGGAACCGCAACAGAAGGAACGAATCATCGGAGCCTTGCGAAAAACATATACCGTGGCCTATATGGGCGATGGCATTAACGATGTGCCTGCCATCAATGCAGCCGATGTGGGTATCTCCGTGGAGAACGCGGTGGATGTGGCCCGGGAGGCAGCTGACTTTGTACTGATGGAGAAAGACCTGATGGTATTGGTGGAAGGGATCCGGGAAGGAAGAAAAACTTTCGCGAATACCTTAAAATATATTTTTATCAATACCGGTGCTACATTCGGCAATATGGTGAGTGTGGCCGCAGCTTCTCTGCTCCTGCCTTTCTTGCCCATGCTACCTAAACAAATATTACTCACCAATTTCATTACTGACTTCCCATACCTCACCGTCGCCTCCGATAATGTAGATGAAGAACAATTGGCCAGACCCGGAAAATGGGACCTGAAGCTTATCCGCAACTATATGCTGGTGTTTGGCATACATAGCTCCTTATTCGATATGATCACATTCATTACCTTGTTTTTTATTTTAAAAGTAAAGGAAGCCGAATTTCAAACCGGATGGTTTGTGGAATCAGTGCTTAGTGAATTATTCATTCTTTTCATCATTCGCACCCATAAGAATTTTTTCAAGAGCAAGCCCGGCAAATACCTTTTCCTGTTAAGCATCCTGGGTCTGATCCTTACGATTGCTTTGCCTTATTTCCCCTATGCCTCGGGCATCGGGCTAGTCCCCCTGCCACTTATTAACCTGGGTTCAATGCTGCTTATCGTCCTGTTTTATATCATTACCGCTGACCTACTAAAAGTATGGTTCTTCCGGAAATATAAAACCACCGAAGCTCTAAAGGTAACTTCCCCTGTGTAATATTAGCTTTGAAAAATAGATGAATCCGACCTTGTATTATTGATATTCTCCACTACAAAATATTTTTAATCCCCCGCTTTTTAAATTTAATATTTATGATCTGGCAAAAGCTAAGAGCAAGCTATAATCTCCATTATCGGCAGTTTTAACAGCTTTAAGGTAGGTCTTTCGGAAATCTAATTCGCCTGAAAAATTTAAAGCACCCCAGCTGAAAACAGGCAACTTATAGATCTTTTCTATTATAATATCTGCCATTAACCGACTATGCCTTCCGTTGCCATTAGGGAAACAATGAATACTAACAATTCTGTGTTTAAAACGAATGGCTATTTCATCCGGTGGGTGAGTTTTATTAGCCACCCAGTAAATTACATCATCCAGCAGTTTTTTCAACTCGCTTGGCACTTGCCATTTGTCAACCCCTAAGTTTTTATTAGTTTTCCTGAACTCACCCGCCCAAACCCAAACATTCTTATACATCCGTTTATGAACATCCTTTACAAAAGTTTTGGTAAAAATATCCTCTTGTTTAAAGTTTCTTGTTAAAGTCCACTGAACAGCTTGTTCAATATTCTGTTGCTCAAACTCGTCTAATTCACCACGCGTTGAAATAGTAGGAATAAGAAGCCCTTCCTTTTCATCTTCATCTAAAGGGGTTTGCCCATTAATTGAGTCAAAATCTAATCCCATAAAATCTTAGGCATTTCGTTTTTGATTGACGCAGCCCTTTCTTCTATGGCCTTTCGAATGCGTTTATCGGAATTACCCTGATCTTCAAGTTTCATTGTGTTTGAGGTACGAGACACAATTCTACTTGCTAGTTCCTGTGCTTTCCTTTCAATTAGTGCATCTAGTGAACCATCTTTCGGAACAAAGCCATATACCAATTCCATATCCAATGCATTAGCGGCCTCTCTCATTGTTTTGATAGTGATTGAGCCGTCTTTCTCCCTGCGTTCAATATCTTGAAGACTTTGTTTAGTGATGGAGATTTTATTACCCAACTGCTGTAATGACATTCCCAAGGCTGTCCGTACCGCTCTTATCCAACCTGTTGGAGGTGGAGTAATTTCTTTTATTGTGGCAACCACCTGCATTTTGGTGTCGAGTTGTTGTATTTGTAATGACTTCTTTTCCATGATTGTACGTTTATACTCTAACTAATTAGATACAAATGTAAGTATATAAACTGACAAAATAATTAAAAAGTAAGCTTATATACTGACTTATTTAAAATAATGTAAGTATATAAGCTGACTTTTTAAATCTAAATATCTGTTTATCAATATATTACAATTTTTCATTTAAATTGTCGAATATGTACACCAGAAATAGAGCAATAATTCCATTTCCAACGAAAAGTCAATGTGAGTAAATCTCTTTAATCATCCTGCGCTCTAACTCATATTCTAACCTTTCGATATAAAATTCAGTATTAGGTATTGAATTTATCCATAGAATCCTTTACCGTATCGATTTGAATATTCAGGTAATTTATTTGTGAATATTCTAAGAATGAATTGTTTTGAAGATTTCTAACAACGAATTCTTTCTTACCTAAGAGAAATTCGCCCCATTTTAATATTTAGCGGATGATGGTAATTTTCTTTGTCTTCAACAAAATATTATTTTCAAAATAAGCACAGGAATAAACTCCAGGTGGTAACAGGGAAATATTAAATGATATTGTTTCATCACCCGCATTAATTTTGCTTTTCAAAATGGTCTCCCCGGTCATATTATTAATTTTAATGACGAGATCATCACCATTGTCTCTTGGCTTAAAGAAAATAAAATCCTTAGCCGGATTGGGATAAGGGTTAAGGAAATGAGGAACCCCGGATGGTGCACCAATACCTGCATTCTTTACGATGGTATTATAGTTTACATATACTACCACTGAATCGTTGGGATGTTGCACATCATAGAAAACATAGGCGATATGATTGAGCCCCCGGGTATGAATTCTATTGTCAAATAAATAATGAGCTATAAATGAGCTATCGGAATTGCCCGGAGCAAGAGTGATATGATTCGGTGATATATAAGTGCCGGTATCGTAGCATCCACCGGCAAAACAAATGGTATGCAATACTGATTTTGGAACTTGTTCAAATTCCATCTTCTTCGCTCCTATCTCGATGGCGTTAGCGCTTTTATTTTCAATGATACAGATAATATCCAGCGACTCATAGCCTACCCATCCATTATTATAAACTGATTGAATCAGGATGGTATCACCTGTGATCTCCCGGTGTTTATTAATATCATAGAGGTGAAGGCCCTGGCCCTGGAGGACCGCATTTGTGAGTAACAACCAAATAAAAAGTGCTTTCCTCTGCATCAGATATTTTTGAGAACCGGTGACTAATCAATAAGTACGATCTTCCTGCTTGAAGTTCCGGTTTCTGAACTAAGCTGAACAAAATACACGCCTCTTTTCTGAGCGGATAAATCAACCATAGTTTCATCATCCTTCAATATTCCGGTGTACACCACCTGGCCCATTGCATTCATGATAGAAAATTCTACAGCAGATTTTAAGCGCTCCAAACTATTATTGGGATAGCGGATCATTAATTGATTTTTTACCGGGTTAGGATAAATATAAAAATTTTCTTTTGAAGGTATTTCGGCAATCCCGCTGGCAGCCTGGCCACCTACGTTGCCGCGTATGGCTGTCATAATTTTACCCGCAAACGATTGCATCCCGGAGGCATTTTTACTCTCGGTCATATACATGGTGAGCTTGCAATGGCTTGCGTTCCATTTATATGGAGTCGTTGGAAAGGTATAAGTATAAGTCCGGCTGATCGTGGTGCCTGCGGCAGTGATTTTAACGGAATCACCCTGGAACCCATTCATATTGGCACGGAAAACATTAGGATGGTTGAAATAAGGATTGAAATGATTATTGGGTACATAATTACCATCGTATTGCGTTGAGATCAATGAGTCTTCAGTGATGGCGATCTGGAGGAAATTTAAGGCTGTCGCGCTTGCAGCAGTATAATAAGCTTCTGCATTTACTGTAAGCACACGTGTGGTGGCGTTAAAGCTTGAGCTCATCGCCAGATTCACCGGTGCGCTTTGAGCAACCACCAGGTCTGCTTCTCTTTTTATCTGGTTGTCATTACCGGATCCAAATATAAATGTAGAGCCATAAGGTATACCCTGATCACGGCGGTTAATCATCATATTCAGATAAAAGGGCCAGCTCAAAATGGAATCACCATAAGGAGTCCTGTAATCTGTTTGCAAGCCACCGGCCTGTGGCACGGCATCAGGTCCGAAATGGTATTCAATCATCATTCCGCGGCCAGGGTGTGATTCAATTACTGAATCATCGCGTAAGGTGATATAGGGACAGCTTCCACATACATGCCCGGTGCCCCGTTCGATAAGAAAATTTTTATTCATGGGCAATTTCGACACCAGGGATTGGGCCATTAATTGCGAGCCAAGAGTGAGGAGGAAGAAGGTAAAGATAAATTGATGTAAAGATTTTAATTGCATGCGACGAAATTAAGAATAATTCTTTGAAATTCAATACGAATACACTTGCGGCAATGAAATAATATCATGGCATTCTTTAAGGAGTTCAATAATTGATAACGCCTTTATTTACGCTAACGATTTGCAATCCTCTGAATTCTAAGCCTCGGATAAATTCATTCCTCACACCCCAAATCCAGCGGCACCAATGGTATAAGAGTCCTCCATTGGTTTCACACTCAATACCGGTATGGGAGAATGGTTGACCAACTGTTGTGCGAAAGCCCCAAGAAATACACCGGTGATTTCCGATTCATGGCCGGTATTAATAACCATCAGATCGCAATTGTTTTGCAAGGCATATTCGATGGCTTTTTTAGCCATATTTTTAGCGATTACGATTTCGGTGCTAAAGGGTAAATTTTTACCGCCGATAATGTTCTCTACTGAATGTAATTTAATTTTCATCTTATGCATCTCCTCCTTATCATCCGATCCCAGAATGCCAAGGATATGAACATGGGCTTTATACTGCTCCGCAACTTCTGCCGCAATGTTCACTTTCTGACGGCTGTGAAGCGCATCGCTGAAGGGCATCAGGATATTCCTGAATCCGGAACTGCTGTCCTTGGTAATTGTTAATACTGGCACTACAGACAAGGTCACAACGCGCTGGGCATTGCTGCCGATAAAAATTTCTTTATAGCCGGAGATTCCATGTGTGCCCATCACAATAAGATTCATATTTTCCTTGAGAGAATAATCCCGGATCTCCGACTCTATATTTCCTGTGGTTATAAAGATATCCGGCCTTACCCCCGTATCTGCCTTGATGCGGCTCTGCATCTCATCCAGCTTCTTCTTAGCCTCCATCCGAAGGTCTTCAATATGCGGCATCAACACCTTGGCTTCGGGTAATACCGAGAAATAATACTCCTGGTATTCCAATACATGGAATAAAGTGAGCTCAGCCTCACAAATTTTTGCCATCGCTGCTACAGTGTTTATGGCCATGTCAGAGGTTTCGGAAAAATCAACCGGAACGAGAATACGTTCAATTTTAGTGCTCATGGGATTTTAGATATTACTTTTGTTTAGAATTTGGAATATTTCAGTTGAATTTTTATGGGAAACAAAATTACCTTGCTTTGAGATACAAAACTTACAGAATTAGCAAAATATCTTACATTTTTCATTTGAATCCGCGCCGGGTAAATTCTGTAAATATTCTATGAATAAATTTCTAATCTTAAATCAATATCGTTGAATTAGGATTAGTACCGCTGCACGGTTGGTTTTCAACGCAGA
>JBBRJE010000094.1:0-9085 GCA_038219845.1 Bacteroidia bacterium | reverse complement strand
TCAAGCAATTTCTGAATCGACTTGATAACCTCTTCCTGCGAATCATAAGCAGATTCAAAGATGAGGTCTTCTCCTTTGAATGCCTGGGAGTAAGGTACATCACCCCATAAATCGGTTGCAGCTCCTAAAAGTAAAGCGCTCATCACCTGGGAAATACCTAGATAATAAGGATTGGTGGTTCCGGCTTTGGTCTCCATCACCTTACAGTTTTTCAAGCCATTGGCATAAATTACACGCCATTCGTTGATTACGTCTAGCTCAGTTAATGAATAGGAGGTGCCTACGTCAGCGGCCTGGAATTGATTGCCTGTGTTTTGCTGTGTCCACATCGAAGCCGTGCGGGCCAGGGATCCGTTATAGGTATTGAAGGTAGCCAATTCCACCTCAGGTAAAATAAGATTCAACGGTGCGTCTGTTGGAGAGTTGGGTGATTTCTCATACCCGGCAACATATTTCTTACATGCAACGGCGCTAATAAGCACCAGGAATATTGATATATATATTATACGTTTCATATGGTTAATATTAATAATTAGAAATTAAATTTAGCTGAAAATACATGTCCTTTAGCTCCTGGATTATTGAAATAATCGAATCCTCCGATATTAGATCCTGCACCGGTTAGGCTGGTTTCAGGGTCTACACCTTTGTATTTGGTAACTAACCATAAATTTTTTCCGGTATAGCCTAAATCAATAGAAGAGATGGTGGTGATATTGCTTCTCAATTTAAAGCGGTAAGATAGGCCAATATCGCGTAAGCGGTACCATGAACCATCCTGAACTGCATTTTCAGAAGCATAGGCGCCACCGTCTCCTTTAAAGGTAGAATAGTAGGCATTGGCTGATATTGCTTTATCATTTGGCGAGCCATCGGCTTTCACACCTTCGATAATATAACTATGGTCCCTTTCTTCGGTAGGCGCGGCTTTACCGATGCGGTTTAAGCGGGCCCAGGTGCCATTCCAAATATCACCTCCTTTGCGTATGTCGAAAAGGAAGCTCAGGGTAAGGCCTTTATAATTAAATGTGTTTCTTATTCCTGCAGTCCATTTCGGATAAGGATTGCCTATTCTGCCGGTGGTGGCATCTACCAGTGGTAAACCGTTGCTTCCGATAATTAGATTACCTGACCCATCTCTTTTCCATTTGGTACCGTATAATACGCCATAAGGCTGGCCTACGATAGCGTAGGAGCCATTAGAGCTGAAAGCCTCTTCAATGCTTATTTCGGTAACTCCTTCAGCAAGCTTAGTTACTGTATTTTTGAATGTGGCGAAATTTGCAGAAAGATCCCAGCTGAAATCTTTCATCTGTATCGGGCTGGATTTTAAAACGATTTCTACTCCTTTATTAACCATCTCTCCACTATTCACACGTACACTTTGAAAACCAGAGGAAGGAGCGAGGGGCCTGTTGACTAATATATTGGTTGATTTCTGATTGAATAAAGTGATGTCCAATCCCAAACGATCTTTAAAAAATTTCAAATCAGCACCTACCTCGATACCTGTGTTTGTTTCCGGTTTCAAATCCTTATTTCCTAAAGCAACGGATTGGCCGAAACCATTCTGGCCCAGATAAGGGAAATTATTTCCATTGGTGAATCCATCGGTGAAAAACGGAGATTCATAATAGGTGCTTCTTACATAAGCAGGTGGGGTAATTCCTGCTCTTGCATAGGATAGGCGGATCTTACCATAGGTGAACATGGTTGATTTAGGCATAACGTCGGTGAATATAAATGCACCTGAAGCAGATGGAAAAAAGAAAGGTTTCGCAAGTGTCGATGACCATTCTTCCCTACCAGTTAAAGTAATATATAAATACTCTTTATAATTGAAGTCGGCGCTTCCGAAGAAGGCAGCCGATTTGATCCTGCCTTTCGATTCATTGGTATATAAATTCGTTGCATTTGACAGATTATAGAAATTCGGGATGCTTAGATCCCTTCCTCTTTGATACTGATCTTTGTCAGAATTATCTACCATATTATTACCGACCAAAAAAGTTGCGTTCAAATCTTTCGTCAATCTTTTGCTTGCTTTTACGATAAGGTCACCATAGAATCCTTTATGAGTTAAAGTATTTTCATCTATTTCACCACCGGGCGCATTTGCAGGGGCATTGGAGCCAACGGCAAAAACTTGCTTTCTCACATCAGAATAGTTGTCGATACCTGCCCTATAGGTTATATCGAGCCAGCTATAAGGCGTATAAGTAGCGTAAAAATTACCTACTACCCGATTTACATCATCTTCAAATGGATTTTCATATACTGTCCAATAAGTATTATCATACGGGGCATAAAATTTCCTCTGTGTTCCATCCGCATTTTTATAAGTATGTCCCTGACCGTCTTCCTTTAGATTATAGCTCGAAGGTGCGCGTAGCAGGCTAAGCATCACTCCCGAGAGATTACTTCCGTTTTGCACCCTTACACCGCCTGATTGAATGAAATTAGCCATACCACCAATCTTAAACTGGCTGGTAATTCTGGTCTCTGCGTTCATGCGAGCAGAGGTACGATGGAAAGAGCTGTTAGGCACAATTCCTGTTTGGGTAAGATTAGCTATCGATAAACGCACGCTTGAATTTTCCGTTCCGCTACCAATGGATAAATTATTATCATAATCATATCCTGTCTTAAAAAAGTTCTTTGGATTATCAACCGGGTCTGCCACAATTTTTCCCCAGCTATTAGGCGTTCCTGAGGAGAAGGTACCTTCATCTTTGGCTACACCCCCTGTAAATGATCCACCGCCAGATCCCTGACCGTATTTTAGTTGCAGGTCAGGTAATTTATTTACCATATTCATTCCAACAGAAGTGGAATAGGAAGCCATATAGCCTTTGCCTCCCGCCTTGCCTTTTTTTGTGGTGATAATGATCGCTCCGGCACCTGCTCTTACACCGTATAAAGCAGCAGCTGCGGGCCCTTTAAGCACATTGATCGACTCTATATCATCAGGATTGATATCGATACCTCTGTTTGAATTATTTACCCCCTGTAGGTTGGAATTAAAAGGATAATCACCTGCGGTAGACTGTGTTGTTGTATTATCCACAGGAACTCCATCGATAATGATCAATGGTTCATTCTCTCCGGTGAAAGTAGAATTGCCTCGAAGAATAATTTTGCTGGAGGCACCGGGGGTGCCGCCACTACCGGTAACAATGACGCCGGCGACTTTACCGCTGATGGCCTGGACTACATTTTGTTCTCCCGATCGCTTAATATCAGTTGCAGATACCGATTGGGTGGAATAGCCGAGCGAGCGGACGCTTTTTTCCTGGCCAACAGCAGTAACCACCACTTCATTAATCCCCACTACATCTTCAGCAAGGGTAAGGTTTACCACATTTTCAGCACCCAATACAATTTCCTGGGTGCGCATACCCACCAGGCTAAACACGAGGGTAGTTGCATTTGCCGGAACAGTGATGCTGTAGACGCCACGGGCATCGGTAGACGTACCGGTTGCAGTGCCTTTAACACCGACGACCACACCTTGCAGTTTCTCGCCTGTTTTAGCATCAGTTACCGTGCCTGTTACAGCACGTTGTGAAAATGCAGTTGCACACAGCAAGAGCAAAATCACACAGAGTGATTGTGTAAAAAACTTCTTCATATAATAATTTGAATAATTAAATTGGATGCAAGGTATAGACTTTTATTGCATTTGCAAATTATTGACTGAATTAATTTGGAAATTATTTTTCCACACTTTTTAATCTGCTCAAAGAAGCTGCGGAAGTAAAAATTATTTTTTAATATCCTGATAAAAATAAATAGACCTTTATTTGCATCTGAGAAATATTTGAATGTTAGCAGAAATAATAACAATAGGTGATGAAATTTTAATTGGCCAGGTTGTCGATACTAACTCTGCCTGGATCGCGGCTGAATTTAATTCCCTGGGAATTAAAATACATCAGATCACCTCGGTGAGCGATACCGCGGTTCATATAAAAGAGGCGGTGAATAAAGCTTTACAGGGTCATGATATCGTATTGCTTACTGGCGGCCTGGGCCCTACCAAAGACGATATAACCAAACAGGTATTGTCTGAGCTCTTTAGCTCCCCATTGGTATTTGATACGGTAGCATTTGAAAATGTAAAAAATATTTTTTCAAAAAGAGGCCTCGAAATTTTAGATAGTAATAAGTCACAGGCCATGCTTCCTAACGCCTGTATCCCCTTATACAATAACTGCGGGACAGCGCCGGGGATGTGGTTTGATATTAAGGGCAAAGTGTTGGTAAGTATGCCAGGTGTGCCTTATGAAATGAAGGCCATGATGAAGGATGAAGTACTGCCCCGCTTAAAAAAAAGCTTTAGATTTCCTTTCATTTTACATCATACTTTGCAAACCGCCGGGGTGGGTGAGAGCTTTATCGCTGAGAAAATTAAATTAATAGAGAGCCGGTTACCGGCATATATAAAATTAGCCTACCTCCCATCATTAGGCATCGTCAGGCTTCGGCTTAGCGGCTGGGGCGAAGATGAAAAAAAGCTGCAGAAGGAAATGTTGGAATTTAAATTTTTAATTCGGCAGGCATTGGGTGATATAGTTTTTGCTGAAGGGGAAGTCAACCTGCAGGAACAGGTATGTAAATTACTTCAGGATAAAAATTTGACATTGGCTCTTGCCGAAAGCTGCACCGGGGGTTATGTCTCGAGCCTTATCGTTCAGGTGCCGGGTTGTTCGGCCTGGTTCATGGGCAGTACAATTACCTATAGTTACGAAGCAAAAGAAAAAGTATTGGGCGTTAAAAAAGAAACATTAAATAAATATGGTGCTGTGAGTAAAGAATGTGTGGATGAGATGCTGGTAGGATGTTTGAAAAAATACGATACCCATTGTGCCATAGCAATTTCAGGGATTGCAGGCCCTGAGGGGGGTACAACGGAAAAACCTGTGGGCACAATTTATATTGGTGTGGTGATGAAAGGAAAGAAAATCATCAGGCGGTATAATTTCGAAAATAACCGTTTGCGTAATATTGAAAGGGCAGCAATGGCTGCCTTGAATCTTTTGCGTCTGCAATTGGAATCAGCATAAAAATAAAGTTTCAACAAAGATTCGCCCGGATTTATCCTATCTCTTTTTTTATTTTGATTTCACTCCTTTCCTCCCCTGCGGAGGGTAATAAGATGGAAAGTACTGTAAACACTACAAAAGAAATAGTATTCACAATTTTCTGTAATATGAATTATTAACTTTTTATAATTCATATAATTAATTATAATTGCCTGAAATAAAAACAATGAATTTTCGTTTTTATAAAAAAATAACATGATGCGCAAATACATTCTTATTATTTCAACTCTTATTTCATGTTTTAACTTGCCGGCACAGTCAGCACCCATTGGTCCTGTTGGTCCTGCCTGCGATAAAATGCTGGTGGGTGTAGATACGATGTTGAGCGAGGTGAAATTAAAATACAAGTCTGCGGTAAATTACAGCCGTGATGCTTTGAATGTATACGGCTATCAAACCACCGATATTCCTACATTCAACGACAGTGTTATTGCCTACCGGATGAAGCTTATCGAAAGCCCCATCCCAATGGATTATAATAATTATGTGAAAGCTTATGTCGATCTGTACTCTCAGCGCCGCAGGGAAAGCGTGAGTAAAATGCTTGGCTCTTCAGATTATTATTTCCCTGTTTTTGAGGAGATTCTTGATAAGTATAATCTGCCGCATGAATTCAAATATCTTTCGGTAGTGGAGTCAGCCCTCAATCCTAATGCGCAATCATGGTGCGGTGCTACTGGTTTATGGCAATTTATGTATAGCACTGGCTTGAATTATGGCTTATCAATCAATAATAAAGTAGACCAGCGCCGCGACCCGGTAAGGGCTACCGAAGCGATGTGCCAGTATATTACAAATAGCTATAACCAATTTGGCGACTGGCTTTTAGCCATTGCCTCCTACAATTGCGGGCCGGGCTGGGTGGCGTATGCTGTGCGTAAAGGCGGTAGCAACAATTTCTGGGATATACAACAATACTTACCTGCCGAAACCCGAGGCTATGTTCCAGCTTTCCTCGCCGCATGCTATGTTTTCAAATACGCTCCCGAACATAATCTTTTCCCTGCAGAACCAGATATTAATTATGCTGTAGAACGGGTAGAAATCGAGCAATCCGTTTCTTATTACCAACTCTCCCAGGTATTGGGTGTAAGCATAAGTGAGCTGGAAAGGCTTAACCCCTCGTTTAAAAATTCATATGTGAGCGTAGGTTATAAATCTGAATACATCAACCTGCCACAGCAGGCAGCAATAAAATTTTGGGGCAATAAGCAAAAGGTTTATAGCATCCCTGAAATAGATTATTCTGAAACCATTCTGGCTTCCAGCGCTATCACCAAGCCCTTGCTCAGTTCCGATACGGTGCTAAAGCTGAACGAGAGCAATACTGAGGTGGAACCAAATAAGGATATCAACAGAGATGACGATATTCCTGTTAAAGGAAATTATAAAAAGATCATATACAAGGTTCAGATTGGAGATGATTTGAATTATGTATGCCAGCGCTATAATTGCGACAAATGGGTGATTATGCAATGGAACAAATTGTTAAACGATACCCTCTTTGAAGGTGAAGAGATCAAAATTTATGTTCCTAAAGGAAATACAAATTAATTTAAAGATATTTTTTCAGCCAGCTCTCCCCCACAGGGATAGTGAATTTTGTAAATAATTCCTCCTTGCTTTGAACCAGGGTATTTATGATTACCGTTTCTGCATTAAACTCTTTACTATGCAATCGGTTTACAAATTCATTCAATTTGCAATTATTTATCATTCCGTCGTTAATATAACCCACCCGCATCCGGTCGAATAAATCAATTCCGTATTTCTTTCCTATATCTTTAATAAAATGAACGGAGGCATCAATACCGCATCCGCTGGGCTGCCTGTAATCTTCATCAACCATAATCACGATAAAGCTGTTGTGCAACAACCGGATCTCTGCTTTGAGCTGCTGCTTATGTGCCGTCCATTGTTTGGCAAATAAAATAAATTCGGGCTCCAGCGCCTCTGCAGCATTTGGAGGAAAAGCTTTATCAGCCTGGTAAATCCATACTCTTGAATTGGAAGGGAAGTCTTTAAAAAAATCCTGCATTGTTTTCAAATTTACTACTAATTTGAATAACTTACCCCTGCTCTTTAAAAGTATTTCAAAAAACAGAAATGAAACATGTCTAGCTATAAAAGATCCTTATAAGCTTCGGATTTATTGAACAATTAATCCCGGCATTTGGTGTAAATTTTTTTTCAGTTCTTCATTTTTGAATTAACTTCGCAACATCATATGCATAATACGGAGAGCAAAGTTTCAACCCGCCGGAAAGTAGTTGTTTTGGGTTCGGGGCCCAATCGGATAGGCCAGGGTATCGAGTTCGATTATAGTTGTGTACATGGCGTTCTTGCAGCCCGGGAAGTGGGTTTTGAAACCATCATGGTAAACTGCAATCCGGAAACCGTGAGTACAGATTTTGATATAGCAGATAAATTATATTTCGAACCGGTTTACTGGGAGCATTTGAGAGAGATCCTTGATCATGAAAAGCCGGAAGGAGTGATAGTGCAGCTTGGCGGACAAACGGCATTAAAGTTAGCAGAGAAATTATTTGAGAACGAGATCAAAATTTTCGGCACTCAATATAAAGATATGGATATTGCCGAAGACCGAGGCTCCTTCAGCGATCTGCTAAAGGAAATGGATATCCCATATCCTAAATATGGAGTGGCAGAAAATGCAGATGAAGCTTTAGAAGTAGCGCGGGAAGTGGGCTACCCGGTATTGGTTCGGCCAAGCTATGTACTTGGCGGGCAAGGTATGAAGATCGTGATCAATGACGAAGAGCTGGAAAATGCTGTGATTTCATTGCTCGGTGATCTGCCCGGCAACAGGGTGCTTATCGATCATTTTCTTGACAGGGCAGAAGAAACGGAAACTGATAGTATTTGTGATGGTGAGCATGTGCATATTGTAGGTATGATGGAACATATTGAACCCGCCGGTATCCATAGCGGAGACAGCAGCGCAGTGCTTCCCCCGTTTTCATTAAGTGAAGAGGTTAAAGAAAAGATGGTGGAATATAGCAAAAGAATTGCCCTGGCGATCAAAGTAAAGGGATTGTTAAACATTCAATTTGCCGTGAAGAATGAGAAGGTATATGTGCTGGAAGCCAATCCACGGGCGAGCCGTACGGTGCCATTTATTGCCAAGGCCCATGATGTAGCGTATATAAATATCGCAGCTAAAATTATGCTTGGCACGCATAAGCTCAGCGATTTTATCATCGAGCCAAAGCAAAAGGGCTATGCAATAAAACAACCGGTATTCAGCTTTGATAAATTCCCTGGTGTAAATAAGGAATTAGGCCCTGAAATGAAATCCACCGGTGAGGCCATCCTATTTATTGAAGATTTAAACGATCCTTTATTCAGAGAGCTTTATAAAGAAAAGAGCATGTACCTGAGCAGGTAATGAAGGAATTAAAGTATTAATGAATGAATACAAAATTCAATATGATCAATATTTGTATTTACTGATTACTGACTACTATTCTCATGTCATTTAACAGCATAGGTAATTTGTTTACCGTTACTACTTTCGGTGAAAGCCATGGTGAAGCTATTGGAGCTGTGATCGACGGCTGCCCTGCAAATTTTAAACTGGATCTTAAATTGGTGCAGAAAGCGCTGGATCGCCGGCGTCCCGGTCTATCTTCCATCAGTTCTTCCCGCAATGAACCGGATAAAATCAATATCATAAGTGGTTTATTTGAAGGTAAAACAACCGGTGCGCCAATTACAATACTCATTGAAAACCAAGATGTAAAGAGCAGTGACTATGAAACAATTAAAAAATTTTATCGCCCTTCGCATGCTGATTTTGTGTATCATCAGAAATACGGTCATTATGATTATCTCGGCGGAGGCAGGTCCAGCGCACGTACAACGGCCTCTTTGGTTGCGGCAGGTGCAATCGCCCAGCAGCTGCTGATGAAATATCAAATCAAAATTTATAGTTATGTGAATGCCATAGGAGAAATATC
>JBBRJE010000093.1:0-9164 GCA_038219845.1 Bacteroidia bacterium | reverse complement strand
CGCAATTTACCCGAGCAGAAATTCATCCTTTTGAATTCAAATATATTCCCGAAGAAGCAAGCCACCTGATCATTGGCAGTTTTCCAACCACCCTGGATAAAATGGCATTTAATTTTTATTATCCCAATTCAAACAATAAATTTTGGAAAATAATGAGCCAGGTTTTTTCAGAAAGTCGCGTGAGGTTGAATTTAAAAGTTTCTAAGAATGATTTGCCTGAAGTGAAGGAAATAAATATTCATCAGCGCAAACTTTTTTGCAGGGAAAACAAATTTGGACTTACTGATATGATATCGAAATGTTTCCGGTTTAAAGGAAATTCAAAAGACGAATTTCTTCTGGTTCAAGAATATATGCCCATTCTGGATTTCCTCACTGAATACAAGGGCATCAATACAATAATCCTTACTGGCAATAGCCCCGCAACAAGCGCGCACCATCATTTTTACCAATACCTGGTAATGAATAAACAGACATTTGATATCCGTTCCAATGCTAATAATAATTATTACGGAGAGACTAAGATTGAAAATCGAATAGTAAAAATATATAGCCACAATTCTACTTCATCCAGGGGATCCAATAAAAATGAGGGGCGGCTGCTAGATCAGTATAAGGAGGCATTTAGGAATTGATTTAAAAAAAAAGAACACCCCCGTATTAACGGAAGTGTTCTTTTAATAACATTTACAAATGAAATTACGGTATCAGCGTAAACTTTACGATTTTAGAAGTCTTACTGCCATTCTTGTCGGAAACCTCAACCGTTAGCGTAACATTTGTTGCAGCTACAACGATACCAGGATCATATTGCTCTTCGTAGTTGTAGCTGGTTAAACCATCAACTGCTAAAGTTTTACTGTACATTTCTGTGCCAGTTGCATCTTTTACTATCTTCAAAGTAACAGTTTTAAGATGTTCATCAGTAGCATTACCTTTAATAACTACAACTCCTTTGGCCTGTGCAGATTCGGCAGGAGAGGCAATGTTTAAGGTAGGTGCAATTTTGTCTTTTTTACATGCAAATGCGAATACTGAAATAAGTGCGAATAAAAATAATTTGGATCTCATAATGGTATAATAATTTAATTTAATTGATATAGTAATTGGTCAATTACAATACATGTTCCACAAATTGAGAATAAGTGATTTATATAAGACTTGGAGTTTATTATGTAACAAATCAGGTAAAGACTAATTCTTTATAAACCTGCTTATATTTTGATCAACCTTTAATAAATAGATCCCTCCTGAGAGAAAAGAGATATTCACTTTATTCTGTCCGCTTGTTATTGGTCCTGTAATAAGCTGCTTACCAGTAATATCGAGGATTTGGTATTGCGGGATAAGCCCGGGAGCGGCGTTAAATAGCTCTTCTGAACCGGAGATAATAAACGCTAATTCTTCACCCGCCGGATTAGGGAATATGTTGAGGCCAATTTCAGCTTGATAATTATAAATTCCAGCTGCGGGCTCACTATAAAAAATAATCCTATGCCAGCCGGTTTTTTTCACCTTAATTTGGTACGAGGAATTATTTCCAAAATATGCAGTATTGATATTCGCGGTAATCGATTTAATTTTATGGTAATTATTAAATTGCATAACAATTCCGGAATCACTATAAATATCAATAGTTGTATCGTTAAGTTGCTTGATATAAATTGTGCCCCTGGTATTAATAGCCAAAGAAAAACTTTTTGCCTTGTCCTTGGTTATATTGTTCAATAGGGTGATATTTTTGCCAAAGCAGGTATGATAACCTGCGCTATCTTTTATATAGGTGAGATCGGCATCTGTAATAACAGTATCGGAATTTAATGTTATTGAAATTACAGAAGAATCATTTTTACTGCTAATATATTCATTTCCATTGCTCATCATTAGATTTGAATTGTGATAGGCAATAGCTGCACTAGGGGCGTTGCTTATATATGGGTAAAGCAATGAAAGAAAATGCCCGTTTTTTACTGCCGGGCTTGTGGCGAGATAAGCTGTATGGTTTTGAACTGAATTATAGGTGAGCTCATGGGGTGAAAGTATTTTTGAATAAATAGAAGGGGGAATTGATTTTATATCGGCGCCCAGTGAAACATTATTCTTTTTATAAACCACCCGCCCTGGAATAATTTCATTGAAATATCCGGTGCTGTCTGTGCCATTTTCCTGGCCCCAGCCGTGAAGCTGGTACGAATAATTATTTGAAACGATCGAATGCATATAATCTGCTGTTACAAAATATTGCTTTGCAATAAATAAAACATCCCTTTCGATATTTGTATTTTGATATTGTGTGGTGGCCTTCACAAAGTCAAATTCAGGGAAGGTATAATGAACGCCAATAAAAGCATCGGCTCCACCTTCCGAAAACACGCTTCCACAAGCAGAAGCGGTATTATTAACCAGGATCATATTATGATTATTGCCATTACATACCTGGTTTCTCGAATTGTATTGAATATATCCCGGATCAAGTGCCAGCAATTGGCCATATGCGTAAATAATGAAGCTCAGCTCGTCGGCATGATTATGTCCGCCGGCGCCGATGCGTGCCGTTCCATATTTTGCAGTAAGATGCATATAAACGGCATTACTGTCCCAGGAGCTTCTGAATACAGCATTTCCAGCCATCGGCATAACAGAAAGCAGAGAATCATTCTGGAAGTTGGTATTAAAGCTTTTATAATTCATACACAAATAATTGGCCATCAAATTGTCGGCGCCATTCAGTGAAGAGGGGAAATTCCTGGTTTGCCTGAGTTCCAAATTATTAAAGGTGGGCATGATATTGTACTTTTCTTTCTGGGTCAGGGATAAAGCAGAAATAAATTCATCAAGGAATGAATCTTCTATGGCTGGCACTCTTCCGTCGGGCATGCGAATTTTGTAAAGCCAGTCGAAAAGCTGATCATAAGCTGTATCATAAAAGGGATGACGTAAATTCTTTGTTTCTGCTCCGAAACTATATGTAGCTGTGCCATCAGGAATAAAATTTTTCAAAGCAGTATAGAAAGGGGCATAATGCAATAAGGAATAAAGCATATAATGGGGTCCTTCAGCGAAGCCTGCCATTTGGTTTCTTTCCGTTTCTCTTTTGGTATTTGTGAATAATGCATCATCGGTCTTAATCATAGCAGCCTGAATCCACATTTCAGGGCGATAGTCAGGGTCGGAGCTTTGTACATCATTTAATACAATAGCCGCTGTGCCTAGTGCTCCCGTCGTTATCAGGGTGAAATTATTAGAAACCAGGGTCCAGAAATTGCCGATGACAACCGTTCGATTGCATTCTTTATAAAGGTGGCCAGCAAACTCCTGCAGCTTGTTCTTTGCATTGCTAAGTAAAGCATCATTGACACCCGCGCCCTTAAGGAAATCGTATGCGATAAGGTAATTTATCAGCTCCTTGCTTCTCCATTGCCAGGAATCATAGGCAGTGTAATTGGTTGTGGTGATTGAATCTATCCCTGTATTAATATTATTCAGATAACGGATACAACGATTTAAAACAGTATCTCTTTCCTGAGATGATAAAGCGACTGATGTATTACCTGAACTTTTAACATTCATTAAATATACAAAGGCTGAATTCTTAGCACTGGTAGCCCTTGCACGTCTTTCGTTATCCGAAGAATTGGGGAAATAATAAGCAGCTGTTGCAGAAGCATAAACCTGGGAATAAAGTATATTATTGGGTGCTTTTACTAAATTATTGCGAATGGCAGCTATGCTGTCCTTTTTTAGCAGGACCCTTGGATAAGAAGTGTCGGCACCCATAGGAAGCCACGCTGAATAAGCCGTAGCAGCCATGAGCTGAATTATAAGAACGCCACTAAATTTTAGAGATAATTGAAGCTTCATTAACATGCTAAAGTATTAAATTCCACGAAAAAGGGTATGATTATTTTATATTATGGATGTCTTTTCATTCCACCGTAATATTAATCCTTCGTCAACTATTGCAAGGTAATAAAATTTTGGAAACATTGAGGATAACTGTTTTTCCGATTAGCTGTTGTGTGTTGGAAAATAATAAAAAGTAAAAATAGGTAATCAGGAATTTTTTTCTTTCCTCAGGAAGCTCCATTCGAAACTTTCCTCGAAGGTGAAATAAACCACATAGCAAAAGCCAAAGAAAAGCATCAGGTGAAAGGGGAATAAACCGTAATCATCCAGTTTGAAGCCAAGGTATAAAGCATATCCGAAATAGGCTGCTGCGGCCAGCTCCAGTATCGTTACTGGCTTTAGCCTGATCTTCACATATTTATTATTCTGCCAGTTACGGCTTCCTTTAAGCAAATGAAATTTAGGTGTTCGGATAAATGCGGATTTAAATCCCAGGATACCCGACATGAAAGCCAAAGAATTATGCAGGCTCATGCCCATTGCTGTGCTTAGAAATAATATAAAGTCCACAAAGAATTCCAGGGCATTGGTTTCCCGGTGAAGACTTTGCTGCTTATTGCTTATCCAATAGAACATTCCTAAAATAAAAAAACCTATAACGCATACACTGGCAAGTTCAAAGAACCAACGTAACTCCGGGTGGCGGGCTTTTACATACAATAAAGGCACACTAAGAATTGCGGTGCTGATCACGCAAACAAAATTAAAATTACCAAGGAGGTGAAAAGTAGCGTGCACCTTATGCGCGAGTGAAATTTTGGCGGCATATACTTTGCCTAATATTTTTTTTGTTGTTTCGGCACTACCTTTATTCCATCGGTATTGCTGGCTCTTCCATGCATCCATGGTCACAGGTAATTCACTTGGGCTCGCCACTTCTTCCATATATTTAAATTTCCACCCTTTGAGCTGGGCACGAAAGCTAAGGTCCATATCCTCGGTTATCGTATCACTTTGCCATCCGCCGGCATCTTCGATGCATGATTTACGCCATATGCCGCTGGTGCCGTTGAAATTCATGAAGTATCCGCCATTGTTACGGCCAGTCTGCTCAACAGTAAAATGAGCATCCAGTCCGAAGGCCTGCGACTTGGTTAGGCGGGAGTAATTTCTATTGATATGGTCCCAACGGGTTTGTATCAACCCTATTTTATCATTCTCGAATTCCCGCATCGTGCGGTTTAAGAAACTGGGTTCAGGGAGGAAATCGGCATCAAAGATGGCGATGAATTCACCCTTGCAAAACTGCATCCCATGCTTGAGGGCACCTGCTTTATATCCTTCCCTTGAATCGCGCCGCACATGGCTGATGTCGATGCCTCTTTTTTGAATTTCTGCTACTTTATTGGCGATAAGGGCTACTGTTTCATCTGTGCTGTCGTCGAGTACCTGGATTTCTAAACGATCTGCGGGATAGTCTATCTTAGCGCAGTCTTCCAATAAATCTTCAACTACATAGAGCTCATTATAAATTGGTAATTGAATGGTTACGTAAGGGAAATAAACTAATTTCCGAGGTTCCTGATATTTTCTATCCCGGTGTGCTTTAAGGTAATGGTAAATTAAATTGGCCTGAATAAAGGCAAAACATAAAATAAATACCATTAAAAAGGAGTAGATTACAATTATAGTGTATATCATGAAAGAAGGCGGAAAGTTTGCAAAAGTAAGGATTGAAGGGCGAATGTGCTAATAAGTGAAGAAGAGATTTAAGGAATGTGATATTTAGGCGTAAGACGTAAAGTAAAAAGGCATAAAGGATAGGGCTTAATTGGTATTTATCCCGGAATCCATTTCTACAAAAAAGGATAATACCTTGTGCCAGATATGAACGGCGTGTCTCGCTTTATTATGAGTAATCGTTTAAAATATTATTAATTCCCCAGATAATTTTTATCGGATAGCCATTTAAAAAGATTTTCCCTTTCGTTGGGTGAATCATACAGTACGATATAAGTTTTATTTTCACTTAAAATTTTAATGTTCCATTCCTTTGGATTGGCTATTGGTGCAGACACTTCAGCGATTTTATCTCCTCCTTCAGCATAAACAATTATTACTACTGTCTTCTGCGAATAAGTGGATGTGGTAGTATCCTGCCTGAACTTCCCAATCACTTTCTCATCACGCATGATTTTATTTCCGACTAAAACAACAGGTGATTTAGATTTTGGCACCGTAATGCTATTGCTATTTGAATTGTTATCGCCTGAATTACCGATATTGCTATTTTTATTTCCAACAGGTGGTGAAGGAGCAGAAGTTTGTGTATTTGTCCCCATGATCCCATGATGGAGCAGGATGAATCTTTTTTCAGATACAGGATCTATGGCATTTCCATCCAGGAGATTATTCTCCACGATTAATTTAGCAAATCCGCTTCCATAATAATGTTTCAATTCAGCCTGGCTTCCAGATCCTGTAAAGTTTACTTCATAATATAGTTCTTCATCAGATCCGAATTTGAAACCGGTTCCAATATATGGGCGAAGCATGGATTGAAAATATATCAGTTCGGTTCCGGATAAGCTTGTTACAACATAATCATTCCTCAGGAATGCTGCGTATTTCTTTTTTAGGATAGCATAAGGCTTGCCATCCACTTTTATTGTATCATCATCATATTTTACTTTTTGCTTTTGGGCATAGGAATAATTAAAGCAAAGAATTAAGGTTAGGATGATGTAAGAGATATATATTGATTTTTGCATGGTATTCAGAAGGTAATATTTGTTTGTGTCACTGAGCTAAAGTTCACAAATAATTCCCTCCAATATAATAATTCTTTTGCCTGGCGGATTTTTTCTTTCCAAGGGCCTAATGCCTCATTCATTAAAATGTTTCACCTAAATTAAATGAAAAGCCTTGTGCTCCTTTTACTCCAACGGAATATGAAAGATTAAGATGGGTGCTGGAATATTTATTGGTTAGCATTCGAATGCCTATCCCTGCCCCTGGCAAAACGGGATCAAATTTGGTGTTCTCTTTATTACTTACGGAAAGCGCATTAGCAAAAACAACCCCGGCAAACAATCCATTACGTGTTAATTCAAAACGATATTCTGTTTCGAGGTATATCATATTCTTTGCAGTATATCGTCCTTGCCTGTATTCTCTTGCGGTATTGGCTTTGGTGTCCCATCCATTGCCCGGCAGATCAAAATAGGGCTGGCTGCCATTAAGGGTAAACCAGTTATAATTCCAGAAGGCCAGGACGTTCCTTGAATGCATAGGGAAGGTGATGTATTTTCTTAAATCAATCTGCAGGCTCGACCAGTTGCCATCGCTACCCAGTGAAGTAGAATTAAACCGGTAGATTGCGTTAGCATAATATCCTTCGGTAGGATTATTGGAGTTTTTTCGCGGATCATAAAGCAGGTTTAAAGTGATGCCTGAAGAAACCGTGGCAGCCGATGAATCATAACCATAATTACGCAGCTCCTTATTGATTTTAGTATTTGAAGCGTCGGATTTAAAATTCCAGTGATAATCCAGGTTGTAACCTATACCTGCAAGGAAATTAGGCTTGAATTGACGGAGTACCAGCTGGTAAAACCGGAAATGGGAATAATTAATCAGCTCTGCATCCGAATCCTCTGTTTTGCCGCCGAGCCCATATGATTTGGTTGAATATTTAAAATATCGCCAGTCGCCAATAATATTAAATTTATTCCCTTTAGTCCATATATTGCTTCTAAGAGGGAATAGAAACTGTTTGAACTGAGTATATTCAATAATAAAATCAATGGAAGAAATCTTGGCATCTGAATCTTTCTTAATATAAAAAGAAGCATTATTGGTGCTTACAGCTGAAAAACCTTTCTGTAGGGCATAGCCAAATCCGGGTAATACAGACCAATATACCTTTGGTTGTTTGGTAATCATAGAGTCAGGCTTAATAATCACCTCCTCCGGCTTGGGATGCCCTTTCTTCTTTTTTACAAGGCCCCTTATCAAATCATAAATATCCTTGCGATGGCGATAGGTTGTATCTGTTTGCGCATTAGCAGAAAATGCTAAAATGATAAGCAGGTAAAGAAGCAGAGATTTCAATATTTGGGCGCGGAATGATTACCGGCTGTCTTAAAATATTCTTTCATATACTTCCCTTGTATACCTGCTTTAAATAATGAATAGATACCTGCTAAAAATAATTCCATGGAGCTCCGGAACGTAGCATTGTAGAAACGCCTTGCAGAGGTAAGCACATATACGCCTTTAAGTAATCTAGCCTTATAATAGGGGAGGGCATCAACGCCATAACGGTAATCTTCGAAGATCATACCTTCATTAAAACCGCCAATCTTATTATGAATTTCTTTGCAAGAAAAGATGGAACAACCGTGCATGGCAGGCTTAAATAATCGCAGAAAAGGTAAATAGACATTTGAATAGGTCCAGTACATTAGCCGGTAATTCAGGTTTCGTTCCGTCGCATAAATTTTGGTCCCCGCCAGCTTAATACTTTGTTTCAGGATACTATTGTTGAAAGCCTGATTCAAAAAGTCGGGAGGCAATACAACATCTGCATCAAGAAATAATAAATTCTCGAAGCGGGCATGCTTTGCCCCAATATTCCGCTGCACGGATATGTTTCGTATCTTATTACTGACAAAATTAATGGGGAGGTTTTTTTCTAAACGATATCTGTTGGCTACTCCTTCCGTATCATCATCGGAACCCGAATCGGCGATCACAATTTCATAGCTTACATCTTTCTGAAGGGCGATACTATCTAATAATTTAGGTAAATATTTTTCCTCGTTGAGCGTACAAATGACGATTGATAACATGCAAAAAAATTATTTAATTGATACCCAACAATGCTTAGCTATACGAAGGATAAATTGCCTCCTCCTCCATGTTTTCAAGCTCAGCCAACTCTTCCTCTTCGTTCATCAGCTCCCTGGATTTGTTTTTAAGATGGACAAGGTGTGAACTTATTCCTTTAAAAAAGGTAAAGGACTTATACCAATCCAGCTCATTTTCTTCCAAAGTATTTTTGATGATTCTTGTAAGGGCCGGGTAATGAACATGGGAAACTTCCGGGAAGATATGGTGAGCAATATGAAGGTTAAAGCCGCCAAATAAAAAGTTAGCGAATTTATTATCAGGGTTAAAATCAATTGTGGTAATAATCTGGTGCTTAATCCATGAGCTAGGAACAATGGGTTCATTAGGCATAGTATCAAAATAATCCACTTCGGTAACATGATGTGAGATATAGAAGGTAAACATCAGGTATATCGAAAGGAAGA
>JBBRJE010000092.1:0-9212 GCA_038219845.1 Bacteroidia bacterium | reverse complement strand
GTATCAGAGCTTCCAATTACTGCGGTTCCAATATCCCCGGTAACACAGCTACACTAAAAGTGAAAGCACCATTGGATATCACAGCGACCGGAGCAACTACGATATGTTTTGGAAAAAGCACGATGCTTGGAGCACTTGCATTTGGAGGGGATAGCTCGAAATATGTTTTTGAATGGAGCCAGAATGGAACGGTATTGCAGCGGTCGCATTCGCCTTTCCTAGATGTTTCTCCTACGGTTTCAAAAACATATAAGGTAATGATCTGGGATAGCTGCTCTTCGCTCGCCGTGGTGGATAGCGATACGGCTACAGTGAATGTGTTACTACCGCTTTCGGTAAGCGCCAGCAATTTCGTTTCTATCTGTAAAGGGAATTCGGTCACGCTGCTTGCCTCCGGCCTTGGTGGCAATGGCAACTATACCTTTGGATGGCTTAAGGGCAGCACAATGCTGCAATATTCAAAAAGCAATTCGATCTCTCTCACTCCGGGTTCCACCACCACTTACAGGGTGTTTATCACCGATAGCTGCACACCCCGGAAAGATACGGCAACTATTATTGTTAATGTGCGCAACCCTTTGCAACTTACAGCCAAATCCAATCCGGATACCGCATGCATTGGAGCACCGGCAACCATCACGATCAAGGCAAGCGGGGGAGATTCATCCTATACCTATACTTTCCTGGATGGAAATACAGGGAATATATTGCAAACGGGGTTGGTTAATTCTCTTACCACCACAGTAAATTTGAACAATAGCTATATCCTGGTGATCAGTGATAGCTGCACCATATTAAACGATACTGTGAAGTTTAAGATACCTATGCGTACCAGGCTGGCTGTGAGTTTGAGCAAGTCGCCAAATAATAATATATGTAATAATTCGATGGTACAGCTCAGTGCAATTCCTGCCGGCGGCGCGCTGAAGAACTATACCTATTCATGGCAGCTTTCAGGCAGCCCGGCAATAATAGGAACCACCAGGCAGCTCAATGTTTTCCCTTCAGGCATCTCCAGGTATATTCTAACGCTTGGTGATGGCTGCACTGCTGCAAGTGTGAAAGATTCGATCACCGTGTATGTAGATAGTCCTGACCCTGTTTTTTCAAACACGTATAGCAATGGACAGGATTATGCGTATTTCGCTCCGGCGCTTTCAGGGTATAAAAAATATTTCTGGAAATTTGGCGATGGCGATACCACCTCTGAGTTTAAGCCTAACCATAAATATAAATTAAGAGGAAATTATAAAGTGTGCTTACGCGTAACCACATTCAACAATTGTGATTCAGAATATTGCGATACGGTAAGAATTTATTTTAATAACGGGATTCAAAATTCACAAAATAGCCGTTTCAGCTTTTCCCCGAATCCATTTGATGAAGAAATTAAATTAAGCTTTGATAATTACCTGCCCGTGGAAATACAGCTGATAGACGCCTTGGGAAAAACAATAGTATTGAATATGCCAATACAAAAAACAACGATTTTAAAAACCCAGGATCTGGCTTCCGGAAATTATATTTTGAAGCTGATATTCAAAGATGAAGTGAATTATGTGAAGCTGGTAAAAAGGTAGGCTACCCTCTCATTCTTAATGCAGCAAACTAATATGTCGAAAGAAGAAGCATTATATATTGCTATCGCTCAAAAAATCAAGGACACCGTGCAAAGCCAGATGTTTGGCAAACCCTGCTTAAAAATCAATAGCAAAGCCTTCGCCTCTTTATTTGACAATGAAATGGTTTTTAAGCTGGATGGCGATAAGCATAAGGAAGCGTTAAGTCTTGATGGCTCCAGGCTATTTGATCCTTCTGGCAAGGGCAGGGCGATGAAAGAATGGGTACAGGTTCCCTATGATTATAAAGAGCAGTGGGAAGATTTTGCAAGGGCAGCGTTTAAATATGTGAAGGGCTGATTTACCTGAGTTGAAAATCCGCCAGATATTGGAAATTCTCAAAATGAGTCGGCATGCTAAAATTCTTTGTCTTTAGTGTGTGCAGCCTATGCATGAGGCAAACATCAACCGAGGCGGCATCGATGGATCCTGAAAACACTAAATCGTATTTATAAATAATCTAACCCTTTATTGTTGGTGCGCGCAGCCTGCGCATGATCAAACACGAACTACGGCGTCGCTCAGGAATCATTCCTGCTAACAATACCATTTATCCATGCTAGGGTATTCAATATTATCCTGTAAATCTTCAAATCCGGAAAATCCTGATCTATTCCTAATTCTGTTTTCCTATATTTGATTTCTTAATCCATATAAATATTCTAAGCACAAAAATTAATTCTCTAATTCAATGAAAGATAAAATTGTTCTCATCACAGGTGGAAATTCCGGCATCGGTAAAGCCACAGCTATTGGAATTGCCAAGACGGGTGCTACGGTAATCATCGCCTGCCGCAATCAGGAGCGCGGTGTGCAGGCAGTAGCGGATATAAAAAAAGCGAGCGGTAATAAAAATATCGAACTGCTCCTGGTGGACCTGGCCTCCCAAAAATCGGTGCGCGAAGCCGCTGCAGAATTTAAAAGAAGGTACAACAAACTGCATGTATTAATTAATAATGCAGGGGTTTTTATTGGTAGGCGGGAAGAGACGGCAGATGGTCTGGAGAAAACTTTCGAAACCAATTACCTCTCCCATTTTTTATTAACCCATCTTTTACTCGATACATTAAAAGCCAGCACACCGGCACGGATCATCAATGTTGCTTCGAAGCATGTGGGAGTGAAAGTGAATTTTGATGACCTGCAAACCTCGCAGAATTATTCTTTCATGAAAGCAGTAGGACCAACAAAAGTAGAGTTGATCATGTTCACCCAGGCGCTTGCCAAACAATTGGAAGGTACTGGTGTCACTGTAAATTCATTGCACCCGGGCCTGGCCAAAAGCAATATATTAAACGATGTACCTGCCATGGTTCGTTTTATATTCAGGCTTATCAGCTCCAGCCCGGAGAAATGCGCCCGGACAAGCATATTCCTCGCCACTTCTCCGGATGTTGAAAATATATCAGGGAGATATTTTGAAAACAAAAAAGTCGTTAAGCCCGGCGCCAATGCCTCAGGTGAAGAAGATATTAAAAGACTTTGGGAAGAGAGCATGAAACTCGCAAAACTCCATTGATTTTCTCAAGCTTTAAAATTTTCATTTTTTTTAAGCACCCGTAAATTTAATTATATGTCCAACCCAACTTCACTCATCCCGTACCTCAATTTCAATGGCAATTGCCGGGAAGCCATGAATTTTTATAAAGACTGCCTTGGCGGGGATCTCGATATTTCTACCTACGAAGGTTCTCCCATGGAAGCGCCCGCAGAAGCAAAAAATAATGTCTTGCATTCAACCTTAATCCAGGGGAATATGACCCTTATGGCCTCAGATTCTATGGCAGGCCATCCATTAACGATTGGAAATAATGTAGGTCTCTCCATCAATTGTAGCTCGCGTGAAGAGCTCGATAATTTTTATGATAAGATGGTGGTGGGAGGTAAAGCTACTATGGATAAGCAGGATACCTTCTGGGGCGCTTATTTTGGTATGCTTACAGATAAATATGGTGTGAACTGGATGTTTAATTATGATGCGCCAAAAAAATAAACGTATAAGGTGAACATATTAAACCGGCGTCTGATTTTTCGATTGGTATTGTTTGGCCTGGCTACTATATATATTATTTCATCTAATATCGATTTTTTTTTGGCTGGTAATATTTACTGTCTGTGCCTATCTTATGGCGAAAAAATGTACAGGGCAATATTTACTCCAATGGTTTTTTCGTCAGCCTGGCCAACTGCTCCTGGGTGAATCAATACATATCCATTTATCCGATACGCGTATCACAATCATCTCGAAGGATCTTTTTTCGTCTGTGATGGGGGAGATGCTTAAATTGGAAAATAATGCTGCCGATGCAAAGAGATATTTTGAAAATTCAATTAAACTTACTAATTCTGCAAAAGAAAAAAAATTACTCCAAAAAAAATTATCTTAAAAATCTAACATTATGGCAAAAGTAGCAGGCACCAAAGAAAACCCGTGGAAATTAAAAACGCCCCCGGGAACTTCAGATTATGAAATGTACAAAGACGAAAAGGATGGCAAGGAAATTATCGTTTGTACTGTGGGCAAAACTGTATTGCATTATGACTACCGCTGTCTGAATGATTTGCAAGCCATGCTCAAAAAGCACAATGACTGGATGGAATTGGGCAGTGCCGACGAACAGAAGCCGGCAAAAGAAGGAACTGTTGAATCCTGGGGACGATCGGAAAAGAATCCGGTCGGTGGCTGGTATGGCTTGAAGAAAGGGCTGCGGGGTCGTTTTGGAATGTATATTCCTCCCCTGATGGAGGTCTTGGGAATGGCTGAGCTGGAGCATAATCCTAAAGGGAACCGGATGAAGGCCAGATGAAGTACGATTTAGATGATGCGATTTATGTATCAAATCAAGGTCAGCGGTTATAAACCCTTTTAAATGATTTGTGATGGATTAATCTTTGGCGCCTTCAATGGCTACCATCAATGCGATCTTATCGAGATAACCTTCATGCTTCCATACTTCTTTGCCTTTCTTATATAAAATTAATGTAGGCAGATTTTCCACTTTTAACGATTTTGAAAGCTCGGTATTATCGTCATAATTTAATTTGATTAGTTCGAGTGATTCATTTTGCTCTTTGGCTATATCATCAAGTATCGGCGACAATAGCTTGCAAGGGCCACACCAGGGGGCATTAAAATCTACCAGCACCATCTTGTCGGATTCAATTTGCTTATTATAATTTTCCAGGCTCAGGTCTTTCTGATCCTTTGGCCGCTCGGGAGTGGTTAATGCTTTCCCGCTTTTCTTCCATTCATTAATTCCACCTTTCATCTGGTAAACTTCCGTGAATCCATATTTTTTCATTTCTTCAGCTGCCTCCGCGCTGCGACGGCCCGAATGGCAATATACAAAGCTGGGCTTGGTTTTATCCAAGGCTTTTATTTTGTATTCAAAATCGGTACCGTTGTGGTCGATATTGATCGCAGTTAATAAATGGCCTTCATTATACTCCTCGGGAGTTCTTACATCGATAAGCTGGGCATTTGGTGTAGCATTTAATTTTGCTTCAAAATCAGCTACCGGAATTTCTCCTGTGGGGGTCGTAACTTCAGTTGTGGTAGTATTATGGCAGTTGAAATTTATCGCTGCCAGCAAAAGCATTAGGAACAGGGTATATATTTTAGATGAATACATTTTTAATATTTTTTTATTGAGTTACAAAGATAACCAAAAAGAAAAATCCACCACTTGATGGAAATCTGTTTATTATCAATCAATCCATTGCCTTCATTTTATCTTCCTATCCGTTAAATATAAAATATAATTATAGCCATCATTTATTAGCATATGCGTTATTCTTAGTTCAATCTTTTTTTTCGGTAATCTTCAATTTTATTTACTACCAGTGCGTTCAGTAAAATCGAAAAAATAATTGTTGCCAGTATCAGCGTTAGGCCCATACCACCCGGTAATTGCAGGTTAAGAATATTAATCACCGTGAGCACCAGCAGGTGGGAAATATAAATAGGGTAGGATAATTCACCGATATATGCATCGGCCTTCCATTCTTTGGTTAACAAAAAAATAAAAGGTATGCAGAGAATGAAACAAAGAAAATACAAATACATTTTACCCGGGAAAAAAAATAGAGAATAAACCATGCTGAAGACAATGATAAAGCATAGCATCAATTTCATATAAGCAGTATTGATCTCTTTGCTTCCAATCCATTTATAAATCCGGTAAGATAGGTAGCCAAGCAGAAAAAAAACCAGCTCCGTGGGGAAGAAGCGATAAGTCCATGGGTCATGATCCAGGCCCGACCTGTATAGAAAAAATCGCAAGGCGAGTGAAAGGAAAATAAGGACAGAAATAAATTTTATATTCCTCTTGAGTATAAATGGTGCTACCAGGTAGAAACAAATTTCGATGGCCAGGCTCCAGGCTTGTGGAATAAGCACGAAGCGATATAATGCCGGGTCAGTGTTTTGAAAATCAGCAGTAAAAAAAAGATGACCATTGACTGTATTAAAACCTAAAAACATGATCAGGTCCTGAAAAAAAATTAAAATATTGGCACAAGCCAGAAGAATTAAAGTACCTGCATCCATGCAATAATAATAGGTATAGTAAATCCCTAAAAAAGATAAGTGTATGCCTTTGGAATAAATGCTGATGGCCATAGCATAAGCAATCGCCAGGAATAAGATAAGCCAGTATAAAGGGTAAATTCGCAGGAAACGATTGGTGATAAAAAGGCTATAAGAATTATTCTTACCTGTATATTTTTCATTAAGGATGAAGGACATATAAAATCCGGAAATGATGAAGAAGGATTGCACCGCCACCTCGCTCCCGGTGAAGCTCAAACCAAACAGGGGAGAGGAATGTGCAATGACAACAGAGAGGGCCAGGATTAAACGTAGGATGCCCATGCTTGGTTTTATCTCCGGAATGGAATTAAAATTTCATTCCCTTGCTTATGGAATCAAATTATTATAATGAGGAAGCTTAATGTCTTACAAAAATCTTGATTGCATTATTTCCCAGCTCCAAAATATAAATGCCTTCAGCCCATTGACTTGTATTAATCAATGTTTCTTCTGATGGAGATGAAAGTTCAAAAATAATTTTTCCCGCGATATCTGTGACCCTGATTATAGCGTCAGCTGCATGGCTTACCCGGATTTCATTATTCGCAGGATTAGGAAAAACAGTAAAGGCCGGGATTGAATTCCGCTTATTTATACCCGTGGTAATATTTATCGTCTGTATTGATGAATCTTTACCGCAGGCATCGGTAGCAATTAATTTCACAGCATAATTTCCCACAAAAGAATAGTGATGTGATGGATTGGGCAGAATGCTTTGGGGGCTTGCATCGCCAAAGTCCCACTGATATGTGATCGGGTTTCTGCCTGTTACGCCCGACATGAAATTATAGGTGTTTGCAATATTTGTTTTGGTGAAGCTAACTACAGGTTTTAGATTGAAGGACGTATCATAACCTGTGATTGTATTATTCGCTGTGATAGTGTCGGCGGCAAGCATTAAGGTAGCAGTGAAAATATTATTGCCGATGGCAGGAAGATTAACCGAATTGAAACTAAGGATTAAGTTGCCCCCTGAGTTTATTGATGATGGATTGGTTAAATTATAAGTGCCGGTATTCGCTCCCGTAATCTGGAGGCTAACAGCTGCTGCCCCCGAATTGATGATGTTGTTTCCATTATTGGTGATCATGATGGTTACGGTTTGTGCGCTGCCAATGGCGCCACATTTATTGGATGGAACATTCAGATTCGAAAGCCCTCCGTCAATCATTGCAGGATCTCCGTTATATCTCGCCATGATAAGATCTGTTCCGTTGCCTCCCCCCAGGATAATTTTGCCATCGGCTTGCACGCGCATGGTATTTAAATTATCATCACCTGAAATATTGGTCACCACTTTGCCGCCATTGCCAAAGCCATTATCCAGCGTACCATTAGCGTTATAACGTAGTAGTGCAAAATCGGTAGCGTTAGAATCTGTGGTTCCGCTCACCCAGATCTTACCATTGGCCTGCACGGCTACAGAGATGCCTTGGTCGGCCTTATTTCCAAATCCGGTATAAACAACGCCTGATGTTCCAAAAGTATTATCAGGGAGCCCCGAAGCGGTATAACGCAGCAGGAGTATATCTGAAGTAGTTCGGTCTGAAGATCCGGTGGCAAGGATTTTCCCATCTGATTGCAGGGCGATTGAAAATACCATATCGCCAGCCGCATTAAGGCTCGAGAGGATTTTGCCTGAACTGCCAAAAGTATTATCTAAAACACCTGTTGCGCTGATGCGCGCGATAGAGATTTTATTAATGAAGGTGGTTGTATTAAAACTAAATCCACCCAAAACAATTTTTCCATCCGGCTGCACCAGCATGGAGATGGGGATATCTTCTGTACCAGTTGCCATAGGGATCATCACTTTACCTGAACTGCCAAATGTATTGTCGATTGTACCATTGGTATCATAACGCAGCACAGTAAAATCCTGGTTATTACCATTGGATGCTGAGCCTGCAATTAATATTTTCCCATCTGCCTGGAGGGCCATAGTATTCGCGTACTCATCATCACCCAGGTCTTTTATTACAATGCCATTCAGCCCGAAGCTGCTATCCAGGTTACCGTTAGGCTTATACCGGATAATCACAAAATCATAGGAGGCGAGCATGGCATAGCCTGTCACCAGAATTTTACCGTTGGCTTGTACTACTATAGATGTTGCATCTTCGTCAACAAGACTAATAGCCGTAGTTACGATGCCATTGTTGCCGAAGCTGGAGTCTAATACTCCCGATGTCTTATAACGTAATGTCTTCAGGTAATATTTACTTGTCACTGCATTAAAAGAATATCCTGTAGCAACGATTTTGCCGTCCTGCTGTAATGCAATGGAAGAAATTTCTCCAAAATCGGTGGCGCTTAATTTGGTGATCACCTTGCCACCATTGCCAAACGACTGGTCCAGGGTTCCGGCCTGGGCGAAGATTGATTTTCCCGAGAGGATTAATAAAAAGAGCAGCGTCGAAATTAATTTTTTCATCTGTGAATAATTTTAATGAAGAATATTTCTTCGAATGTATAAATTTTAATTAGAAAATATCTGAAAGAAATTAGCTGGAACATGAAATGGAGGGATGGGTTAATTTCCCCTACTGAAACGCTTTTATTAAATTGAGAAACTGACCCGTTTTTTTGTAAATTAATCAGCACTTTTGCATTATGAAAAAAGTGATTTATCATGGAATATTATTAGGTTCCGTTTTTTTATTAATGCATTGTAAGGCAAAGAAACCCGTGGTCACAAAAACGCCTGAAACTCCCAATTTACTAAGTATTGCCCAAAAACGCTGGCCGGCAGTTTCCCAGGAAGAATTGGACAGGGGCCAAACAGTTTATAATACGAAATGCACCGGTTGTCATCGGGCAAAACCAATTGCAGGACCCAGCGAAGAGAAGTGGATCAACGATATTGACAGGATGTCATCTTCATACAAAGCAAATCTATCCTTACAGGAAAAGCAGGACCTGACCCATTATATTTTAGCAGCAAGAGAAGCAGGGGTGAAGTAATAAAGAATGAAAGAGTGAAGGAATGAAAGAATGAAAGA
>JBBRJE010000091.1:0-9327 GCA_038219845.1 Bacteroidia bacterium | reverse complement strand
CTTTGCTTTGGCTCACCACCGCAGGAAGTACCGGCTACGATGTAGGCTACGCGTGTGCTGTGGATTCAGCAGATAATTGTTATCTGGTGGGCACCTTCTCGGGCACCTGCAGCTTCAATAACGGAAAAGTAATGTACTCCCTTGGAAACACCGATGCTTTCCTTGCAAAATATAATAAGAACGGCTTATGTCAATGGGTTAACAGGTTTGGAAGCAGCACTGCCGAATATGCCTATGGGGTGGATTGTTCACCTAATGGAACAGTATACGTAACAGGTATGTTCACCGGCTTCTGTGCTTTTCTGAGCCAGACTACACCATCATTAAGCAATGTATGTGCGACGGCTTCCGGAAGCAGCTATGAGCTATTTCTTGCTAAATATAATTCCAATGGGATTGTGCAATGGGTTCGTACAGCCGGAGCAGGCAATTATGCTTATGGGTATGATGTTTCAGTCGATGATTCTGCCAATGCATATATCGTGGGATTCTACTACGGGACACTTTCATTCAATAACAAAGCCTGGCAGGGATGTGGCGCGGGAACGCCAAGCGCCCCTACCATTGTTATTCCGGTATCTGCAAGTAATTCAGCTTATCATGGCTACGTAGCTAAATTTTCTTCCAGCGGCGATCCGCAATGGGCTATGAACTGTCCGGGCGGTAGTTCTTATGGATATGCCTATTCTATTGGCGGTGATGGATTCGGTAATCTGTTTATTACAGGCTACTACCAGGGGACGGGGGTGTTCGGGCCTTATACTCTTACAGCATCAACCACAGGATATGGAACTTTTGTAGCTAAAATTAATACCAATGGATCCTATGAATGGGCCAGGAATATTCAAAATAATACAAGTACCTGGGCCTGGGGATATGATGTAACGGGTAACGCCTCAGGGGCTTGCTTCGTTACTGGATATACCTATTCCATGCCTAATTTCACCGGATCAATATGTAGCACCCCCTTTTATTCATACAATAATACCTGGGGGTATGATGCGTATGGTGTCAAATTCAAATCCAACGGTGATTGTGCCTGGAGTGTGCGGGGCACCAGTCAGTATAATGCTACCAATCACTGGGCCTATGGCTACGGAATTAGTGTCAATGACTTTGGGAGCATCTATATGACAGGCTATAATTCCAGCAACCTGAGGTTCTATTTAAATGCAGATACGGTACATAGTTACGGCAATGTTTCAGGCTACAACTATGGCACCTACCTTGCCCATTTTGAAGATGATAATTTTATTATCATTGATAAAACAAAGCTCAGCCTATGCCCCGGTGATTCATTTTATCTTCCATACCGCGCTTATGGCGTATATGCCGACTCCAATACATATAAGGCGATGATCAGTGATGGTAATGGAGGATGGCAGGCGTATCAATATGTGGGACAAAAAAATGGATCTCAAAATGATAGCATCATGATGCATATTCCTTTTAATCTTCCCAATGGCCTGGGCTATAGATTCAGGGTGGAATCATCTGCACCTTTGGTAAGAAGCAACAAAAGTTTAAATGATGTAGCCATTGTAAGACCGGTGGCCGATATTTTAAACGCTGATGACACGCTCTGCTTGGGAGATAGCTTGCAGCTAACCTGCGCCAATGCCTTTAAATATAAATATTATAGTAACTTTTATATTAAGGATTCTGCAATTTCCAATCCTTATATCAGCCCGCCTGCCACCACAAAAATTTATTTACGCACGCTAAACCAGGCAGGCTGCGAAAATTTCGACAGTATTAAAATCACGATCCTGCCACGCCCTATGCCTTTTGCAGGAAGGGATAGCAGCGTTTGTATCGGTGATAGCCTCCAGCTGCAGGCTTCCGGCGGAAATTATTACCGCTGGTATCCAGCAATCGGCTTAAGCGACAGTACTATTGCCAATCCTAAAGTTTTGCTTAACGGCGACAGAACATACCATGTGATTGTAGGCAATGGTTATTGCGTTGAAGAAGATGCCATCAATTTAACGCAGCGCACGCCATTGAAAATATTAAACTATGCCGATACTACCATTTGTAAAGGCCAGACAGCCGTCCTTCACGTGGCGCCTTCTGGAGGTTATATCCCCGGCTATACCCTAACCTGGGATAATGCAATAGGCAATGGAAATTATATCGTGGTGTCACCACCCAATACCACTACCTACCGGGTCATTCTGAGTGACGGCTGCACAAAAATACGCGATACGGCTTTTATCACAGTGAATGTAAGGCCTAAATTAACCATTACGCCACGACTCGATACCACCATTTGCAAAGGACAAAGCGTTAATTTATATGCTTCGGGCAGCGGTGGTAACGCCCCTTCTTATTTGTATACATGGAATAATAATGCAGGAACAGGCAAGCAGGTTACCGTATCACCATTGGTAACTACCACCTATAAAATACTCCTCAGGGATTTTTGCACTTCACAGAATGACAGTGCCCTGGTTACAGTTTTTGTTCGTGGCGATCTTGTAGTGAATGCTTCCGCAGATACAGATATCTGCATCGGTCAGAGTGCCACCCTTCATATATTAAATACCGCCGGTGGCGATATAAGTAATTATGCCTATCAATGGTTTAATTCCGCTAATCTGCTCCTCAGCAATAACGCAATCTTGAATGTATCCCCATTGGTGAGCTCCACCTATTATGTTGTGGTAAAAGATAATTGTACCAGCAAAGCCGATACAGATGAGGTGACGGTGAATGTTCGTCAGCCCTTAAATGTAAAGGCCATGGCTGATACCATCATTTGTAAAGGGACTACTGTGAAGATGAACGTTAAATCAGCATCCGGCGGATTTATTCCTGCTTATAGCTATACCTGGTACGACGCGTCTTTCAATAGTATCGGAACGGGTTCCCAGATAACATCCCCCGTGATTAATTCGTTGTCTAAATATTATATAGTCCTAAGAGATAATTGCACCTCGCTGAATGATACCGATGCTGTAGTGATCAGCACCCATCCACCATTAAAGGTGGTGGCGCGCATCGACAGCATCATCTGTATCGGGCAGCCGGTGAAGCTCTATGCACAGGCCAGCGGTGGCGACAGCCTTCATTATAATTTTAAATGGATGGATTCTACAACCAACGCCTTGATTGGATATGGAAATTACCTGAGCACCACGCCTTCAGCAACCACTACCTATAAAGTTATCTTAAGCGATAACTGCACCCCGAAAACAGATACCGATTATGTGAAAATTATTCACCGGCCGGCTCTCGTTATTATTTTCCCGAAAGACACTACCATTTGCAGGGGAAATAGCGTGAACCTTTTTGTGGATGGAAGCGGAGGAGACAGTACAAGCTATGAATTCAAATGGGATAATGGCCTGGGCAGTGGCAAGTCAACCTTGGTCACACCCCTGATTAGTTCTACCTATAAAGTGGTATTGAAAGATTTTTGTACACTGAAATCTGATTCAGCAATAATTAAAGTGACGGTTCGCGATGCATTAAAAATAAACGCCGGAGCCGACAAAATCATTTGTTACGGACAATCTACGACCCTTGAACCTACTGTAGTTTCCGGTGGCTTAACTTCAGGCTATAGCTACCGTTGGTATGATATAACCAATAATATTGCCCTGGGCACAACCAAATTTATCAATGTGTCGCCGGTGATAAATACAACGTACCGTGTGGTTTTCAGCGATAATTGCACGGTGCTGAACGACAGCGATGAGATTAAAGTGAATGTGCATCCCACCCTGCAGATAAAAATCATCACCCCATCCATACGCATTTGCAGGGGAGAGAAAGTAAGCCTTAAATCGCAGGGCAGCGGGGGTTATGATGCCAGCATTTTCCAATACCTATGGAGCAATAACCTGGGCAGTAAATCCAATATTACCTTTTTCCCCGATAGCACAAGATATTATAAGGTGACATTAACTGATGGTTGCAGCCTGCCTGTAAGCGATTCGGTGCTGATTAATGTAGAACAATTGCCTAATCCCGAATTCAGCGTGACCGATAGCGTTGGATGTAATCCATTCACAGTGCAGTTTGCAGACAGGAGTACGAACAATACAAATTGCAGGTATCTTTGGTATTTTGGCGATGGTATGCAAGATACTTCTTTCAGCCCTTCCCATACCTATACTAAAACGGGTAATTTTACTGTTGAATTAAGACTGATATCACCAACAGGATGTACCAGCTCGCTTATTAAATCCAATTTTATTATTAATAATATGAGCCCGGTGGCCAGGTTTAACGCCAATCCGGTGAAAGTGAAAATATCTAATGGAATGGTGTATTTCACCAGCAAAAGCTTATTCACCGATTCCGTTCAAATGCAATATGGCGATGGGCAGCAGCTCGACTGGACCGCTGATAAACAATGGTTCCATAGATATACAGATACCGGAACCTATTTTGTTAGGCTGAACGTGAAAAATAAATTTAATTGCAACGCCTCCTTGATGGATACCATTTATGTGGAGGAAGATTTTAATTATTTCATGCCGAATATTTTCTCTCCGAATAATGACGGCAAAAATGATATAATCAGGCCTTCAATCACGTTTGTTAAGCGCTACGAATTTAAAATATACAATAGGTGGGGCACGCTGGTTTATGAATCAACCCCGCTTAACTGTGATGCTAAGCAGCAATGTGGATGGGATGGTTATTTTAAATCTGAGCAGGCACCGGAGGACATTTATATATACCAGATGTATATTTTAGATAAGGCAGACAAAGAGCATTACGACCGCGGTACATTTATGCTGGTGAGATAGAAATTTTTATTGGAACACAATTCCTGGTCTTAAATAATTTAATTTAAGCAGATGAAAATCGCGGGCCGGTATTTAATCTTCTCTTAGCATCAGACTAAATTTTTCAGCTCCTTTCGAATTCAGGTGATCCACATCATTAAAATAATTTATTGATTGTTCAGGTTTCGTATCTGTGGATTTACTATAATCAAGAAATCGAATGCTATATTTATCTCTTATATATCGCATGATACTATCATTTCTTTCCACCCATTCAGGGTTAAGATTCTTATAATACTCCTGCCTCACCATCGGGCATACGATTTTAATTTTTATCCCTCTCAGATTAAGCATTTCGATCATATGCTCCAGCGCCTGCAAATTCATTTGAATATTTTTTGTTTCAAGTGATCGTGTATGCACCAACGCGCGGTGCATAGCCCATTTATCGTTGAGTCCAGCCGAATCGCAACCATCCACCTGCATCCAGCCGTTGGCTTGTAATCCATGAATCAGATCAATCTTAAAATTTCCTGAGGCGATCTTTAAGCTTTCATAAGGAGTATACCGAAGCATATTGGAATAGTCTCTGAGATCTGTTTTCTCTTTCAGGCTGATGCCATAATGTTTCTTGTAAAAGGAAAGGCGCCACGATTCATCACCCGTCTCCAGGTCTTCCCCGAAGGAAGTATAGGAAAGGCCAAGGATCACCTCCCTCAACACAGGCATAGTACGTAGGTACTTCTCCAATATGGCGGCATCCACAGGCAGGGTTTGGCTTACGTTGGCCATATTAAAAGCATGCTCCGATAATATAGCCGGATTCACCCCTTTCAATAGCTGCGAGTTTCCCAATATCAAAATATCACAGCTGTCTTTTATTTTTGTAAAGTTTTTGATCTTGTGTGAATAGGAATTCTCCAGTGAACCCAGGCGAAATTCCATATAGGAATAAAATAGCCATACAGGAGAAGTATAGATCAGGGTCCGGTAAATTATTTTTAGCAATACCTTCATCTTTAAAACTGGAAATAAATAAACGTGCGGTGTTCAAACACCCCGAAGAAAAGCATAAAAAAAAGTAAGGCATTAAGGAAAATAATTTTATTCAATGGTTTCGTGTTTTGCCACCAAATGATTAATGAGCTCCCCCTGGTAAGCCATTCCGCCATCAGCATAAAACAAAGCATGGCAGAAGATATAAGCCAGAGGTGCCTTTCGATACCCATCGACACCACTGAATTGTAAGATAAATCATAAAAACTATGGGTGATGATATAAAATGCATCATGGAGCGTGGCGGCACGAAAGAAGATCCAGCAGAAATCGATCAATATAAATGTAGCGATGATCTTTATGATTCCGGGGATTTTAACCGGCTTGCTAAAAATACTTTTATGAAGGTACACAAGGAAACCATTGATAATTCCCCATATGGCATAGGTGAAATTCGCTCCGTGCCAAAGGCCGCTAAGTGCGAACGTGACCATCGTATTACGGAATGTATTTTTTTTATTGCCACCCATATTAATATATACATATTCTTTAAACCAGCCTGAGAGCGAAACATGCCAGCGCCTCCAGAATTCGCCTACACTCTGAGAAAAATAGGGCAGCTTAAAATTAATGCTCAATTCAAATCCAAGTATTCTGGCCGTGCCTCTGGCGATATCGCTGTACCCGCTGAAATCGCCATAGATCTGGAAGGCAAACAAAACTGTGGCGATGATTAAAGCCCATCCCGTATGGTCATGCGGATGCTTATAAACGGCATCTACTATATTGGCTAAATTATCCGCCACCACTATCTTTTTAAACAAGCCCCATATAATCCATTTGCTTCCGAGCGCAAAATTTTCATAAGTAAAATAATGTCGTTCTTTAAACTGGTGTATTAAAGCCTGCGGACGTTCGATAGGCCCTGCTACCAGCTGCGGAAAAAACATGACATATAATGAATAAGTGAGCAGGTTTTTTTCTGCCTTCTGCTTTCCACGGTATACTTCCACCGTATAGCTGATGGCCTGGAAAGTATGAAAGGACAAGCCCACAGGAAGCAGTATTTGCAAAAGGGTGGAAGGGTGGTTAATATGAGCCAGGTCGAATATTGCATAAACATTTTCCAGGATAAACCCTGCGTATTTGAAAAATGCCAGCGCCCCCAGATTGGCCACCAGGGAAGCATAGAGCCAGCGGCGCTGTATATTTTTTTTACCCCTGTTTTTTTCTATCCGGATGCCTGCATAATAATCAACGGCAATGGTATAGGCAAGGATTAATATGTAAACAGGATTGAAATACATATAAAAGTAAACGCTGGCAGCCAGGAGGAAAAGATTACGAAAACGCCATGGCAGCAAAAAATATCCGGCCACCACCACTGGGAAAAATAAAGCAAATGCGAGCGAATTGAAAAGCATAAAGGCGGTGAAAAATACGGAATGAATAGTGAATAATCAATAATGAATAATCAATACAGAATACATTCACCTTATAATGCATACACAAAATTTTGAAATACATAGATGCGGACCTATGCGACTATATTGTTTTATTTGAAAGATTAAATTTGGCTGGTTAAAAAAACCATATAAATGTTGTTCGCTAAATAGTTACGTTCTATTCTTTTAATATCGATAAAATTTTGCTCGAAATGTACGCCCCGTCTTTTAATAAAACAACATAATAAATGCCGTTGATTAACGCTTCTGTATTTATGTTAACAGATTGTGTTGATTCCTGAAAATGGCTTGTGCTCATGAGTACACCATACGAATTAAATATCGCTACATCAAAATTATCCAAAGTATCGGAGATGGTAAGGGTTACAGATGAATTTGCCGGATTGGGTGATAAAGTAAAAGTAATGTTGCTATCAATTTCTAAAGTATCATAATCTCCATAAATAGTATCCGGTGGTAAGGTAGTGAAAAGGCTATCCACAATGGCATTGATGCTATCCTGGTTTGGCATCACACCGGTGGGGTCCATTCGTGATCGGCATAGATATCGGCAGGTGGTGGTGGCAAATCATTCGGAAGACAGGCTAAAACATTATTCATAAATTGCTGTTCATCTATCACACTATCAATCATCAGTTTTTCATTGGTAACAATACAAATCCAGTGATCTACCAAAGATTTATCAGCACTATCGGCCCAGGCGTGGACTGCGTCAAGTTTCTGGAGTGTGGTAAGATAATCGTCTTTCATCCGGTACGCGAGTGCATTATCCAATTTTAATCGTAATTTTTTACCATAATAAATTGAGTCTGTTGTCATTTGGTTCAGGAGCTTCTCCTGCGCATCAATAAATTGATCAATAACGGGGAAACCACCGTCACCATTGCTAATAGCATTATTGGCTTTGGCAGAACCAACCGCATTGCAAAGCGGGATATAAACTTCCTGCATCACATAATCAACCACGGAATCGAAAGTCGACTGATTTATATAGAATAGGATTACATCGTGAAGATCAGTGATGGAAGAATCAAATGCCGTAAATGATGTATCATTAAGGTCAGATTGGGTTTTGATTACCAAATAATGTTGAAGTTCAGGTATGTTTTCACCAAAAAATGAATTCACCTGGGTGTGTTTAATGGCCAGGCGCTGGATATTATCTGAAGGTCCACTTAAGTCGGAGGATGTGCATGAGAGTATGTATTGAGGGGAAAGCGGAGTGGCATCAGCAATACTTAACTTCATATGTATTAGTCTCATTCGACTTCGTCTTCTTTGTACTAAACATATATTGCTACGGCATTTACCACGGTAACATTGTAAAACGCTTTGGACTGTTTTATAATGAACATTGGTATAAAATAGTACCGACTATTAAGTCCCGAATGAAGGAGCAGGAAAATCATCCAATCGTTCTATTGTATTTAATGCATAGTAAATTTCATTTAAAATTTCTTTGGTGTCTTTACCTGCGTCATTAAGTAATTTATACTCGCTTGCTAAATATATTAAATACCAGCCTATTTTTATAGTACCATCTCCGGTATATAATAACGTGTCGCTCGATGAATAATTTCCGGCACCACTTTGACCCGGGCAAAGCCAATCATTCTTGTGCTTTTCGTATGGGATGGAGGTGCCGACAGTAAAATAATCGTTCTTACTCTTGGTAAAGTCATAATTATTATATCCAGAACCAACGAAAATATGTACTTTATGAAAATGATCTCGAAGATTAAAATACTTTTGCTGAAGTTCGACTTCTTGAGCGTTAAAGGTTTGAGTATACGCAATCTGAAAAAACAAAATAACCAGGGTTAATAATAATATTCGCATAAGATTCATGATAAAATAAACAACTATTAAAATACCTTATATCTCTTTAGTGAACGATTACTAAAATTATTAGGTAACCTTCCAATAAATTGAACATATCCTATTTTTTTTGATATGAAATCAATATTTACATAAGATAATAAGTAGTATAAAGGAGATTGTGTAAACGGGTTAGAGTCACCCCCCTGTAGGCCTATTCTCTCAGTGGAGCGTAGCGGAACTGAGAGAATAGGCCTACAGGGGATTTTTTAACTAACTTTAAAACCGATAACACATGCAAAACA
>JBBRJE010000090.1:0-9448 GCA_038219845.1 Bacteroidia bacterium | reverse complement strand
CGCGATAAGCTATGACCTCGTGATTCTGGGTTATATCATCACTGTGGCCTACCAGTTCAGCAAAGACGCCTTGCCTTTTCTAAACGGGCAGAGCCTGGGAAAAAAAGCCATGAAGATTAAAGTGGTGAACCAGGAAACAGGAGAGATGATAACAGGTGATTATGGTGCGGCCATCATCAGGCAGCTGTCCTTATGCATCCCTATTTTTAATTTAGTGGATATGTTTATGGTACTGGGCTCTGAAGGCCTTCGCTTTGGCGATCAATGGGCTAAGACCAGGGTGGTAAAGGCCTGATAGGCTCCAAATACTCATGCACCGTCTCTTGGGAGTACGGTGCTTTTTTTTGTTCTGTTTTTTTAAATCCTATCATTAACTTTGCAATTAAAAGTAATCTGTATCATATATGGCTTCTTCCAACGAACAACTCGAAACATTAAAAGAAATTAAGAGCCTGATGGAACGTTCCTCACGTTTTATTTCTTTAAGCGGACTCTCGGGCATCAGTGCAGGGTGCTTCGCCCTAATCGGTGCCTGGTTTGCCTACCACCGCTTCGGATACCAGGATTATTACGGCATCTATCTCGATTCAGAGGGCAATCATGAAACACGTAGCAGTGTCTTACAGTTTTTATTTATTGATGGATCGCTGGTGCTCCTGGCATCATTGGGCCTGATGTTAATTTTCACCTCAAGGCGGGCCACAAGGAATAATGAAAAAATGATCGATTCCTCTGCCATCCGCCTGGTGGGTAACTTACTGATACCATTAATTACCGGTGGCGTACTATGTCTTATACTTTTTTTTAAAGAAGATATTGCGCTGATCGCACCATGCACACTTATTTTTTACGGGCTGGCCCTTGTTAATGGAAGTAAATATTCACTGAATGATATCCGGTATCTTGGATTTATTCAAATAATGCTGGGTCTTATCAATGCCTGGTATATCGGCTATGGCTTATTGTTCTGGAGCCTGGGATTCGGCATATTGCATATCATTTACGGGAGCTATCTATGGTTAAAATATGAACGGAATAATTAATTAAAAATGGTAGCAGAATTATAGATGAATATCATTGAAGGATTAAATAAAGCATTTGACAGCCGGGTACGCCTGGGTATTATGAGCTTGCTTATGGTTAATGAATCGGTAGATTTTGCTACGATCAAAAAAGCCCTCGACCTTACCGACGGCAATCTTTCGACCCATATCCTGGCGATGGAAAAAGAGAAATATGTCGCTGTAAAGAAGCAATTCATAAATAAAAAGCCCAATACCTCCTATACCGTTACCAGAGCAGGAGAGAAGGCTTTCAAAGCCCATATCGCAGCACTGGAAGCTATCATTAAAAAGAGTCTGGAATAAAAAAAAATATCAGCTGATCTGTATCATAAGCTCTTTCAGGGTAGTGGCATGCTTCACAAAGCTGGCATGATTTTCCGAAATAAATTTCTGAGAATTCATGCGGTCAATCATCGAAAGCAGGGGATCGAAATAGCCCGCCACATTATAAATAGCGATGGGCTTGGCATGCAACAAGAGTTGGTGCCAGGTGATAATTTCAAATAATTCATCCAGGGTGCCGAAGCCGCCGGGCATGGCGATAAAGGCATCGCTCAATTGGTACATCATTTGTTTGCGGGTATGCATATCGTCAACTTCGTAACATTCTGTGAGGCCTTCATGCCTGATTTCTTTGGTTGAAAGAAAACGCGGGATGATACCTATGGCACGACCTCCGTTATGTAAAACGGTATCTGCAATAATACCCATCAGCCCGATACGCCCGCCACCGTAAACGAAATTAATTTTGTTCATGGCAAGATACTCACCCATTTCGATGGCGGCCTCCTTGTATTGCACATCCATGCCAATACCCGAACCGCAGAAAATACATATTGAGCTGAGCATAGCTATAGTAAGCCTAATTCTTTTAATTGCTTATCATCGAGCTTGCCCGGTGCATCGATCATTATATCACGGCCCGAATTGTTTTTAGGGAACGCGATATAATCGCGGATGCTCTCGCTGCCTCCAAATAAGCTGCACAGCCTGTCGAAGCCAAAAGCAAGTCCACCGTGGGGAGGGGCGCCATATTCAAAGGCATTCATCAAAAATCCAAACTGATTCCGGGCTTCCTCCCGACTAAAGCCCAGCAGGTCGAACATACGGGATTGCAATTCCTTATTATGAATGCGAATGCTTCCACCGCCTATTTCCACACCATTGATAACCATATCGTATGCATTGGCACGAACCGCGCCCGCATTGGTTTCCAACAAGGGGATATCTTGCGGCTTAGGCGAGGTGAATGGGTGATGCATTGCATAATATCTTTCATCCGTTTCGTTGTATTCGAGTAAAGGAAAATCAACCACCCATAATGGAGAGAATTTATTTTTATCACGCAAACCCAAACGTTCAGCTATAAGTAACCTTAGCTCACCCAAAGCTTTTTGCACTTTTCCTGTTTTGCCGCTGAGAATCAAAACAAGATCACCCTCATTTGCATCACATAATTCAGCCCATTTTTTCAGATACTCAGCATCATAAAATTTATCTACAGATGATTTATAAGAATCTTTCTCACAGCGCATATAGATAAGACCTCCCATGCCGCGCTGGGGTTCCTTCACCCATTCTGTAAGCTCATCCAATTGCTTGCGGGTATACACGCTACAGCCCGCAGCATTAATAGCAATCACAGATTCAGCATCATCAAATACACCAAAGTTTTTTCCACCCACCAGGTCATTTCCATTTCCCTTAAGGTATTTAAATTTCATTTCGAAGCGCGTATCGGGCTTATCGCTTCCATAATTTTCCATCGCTTCTTTATAGGTGATACGTGGTAAAGCAATGATCTCAATTTTCTTCACTTCCCTGAATAAATGTTTCACCAAACCTTCAAACATATTAAGGATATCCTCCTGCTCAATGAAGCTCATCTCACAATCAATCTGGGTAAATTCAGGCTGTCGGTCGGCACGCAGGTCTTCATCACGGAAGCATTTAACGATCTGATAATATTTATCAAAGCCCGAAACCATCAGCAATTGCTTGAATGTTTGGGGTGACTGTGGCAAGGCATAAAACTGCCCTTCGTTCATGCGCGAAGGCACCACGAAATCACGTGCGCCTTCCGGCGTTGATTTAATGAGGACGGGTGTTTCCACTTCAATAAAATCCTGAGCATCTAAATAATTGCGTGTGGCCCTGGCTACCTGGTGACGTAATTGCAGCTTGTTACGTACTTCGGAGCGTCGCAGGTCGAGGTAACGGTATTTCATTCGCAGCTCATCACCGCCGTCAGTTTCATCTTCAATAGTGAAAGGTGGTGTAAGCGCCGCATTTAAAATCCCGATGGCAGCAGGGATGATCTCAATATCGCCGGTGGGAATTTTATCAGTCCTGGAATATCTGGCGGCTACTTCCCCTGAAACCCTGATCACATATTCTCTACCAAGCGATCGTACTGTATCCAAAATTTCCGGTGCCGCGTTTTCCTTTTCAATCGTGATTTGGGTGATGCCGTAGCGGTCGCGCAGGTCGATCCAAAGCAAAGCCCCCTTATCTCTGATGCCCTGCACCCATCCGCACAGGACCACAGGCTGATTAATATGTTGAGATCGTAATTCCCCGCAGGTATGTGTTCTAAGCATTTTCTAAATTTAAAAGGAAGCGCGAATTTAGGAAAACAATGTTTAATTGTTCAGGGTATTTAGGAATTGAGGTGCATTGTATCCATGAAAATGGGTTATTCCTGATTTGATGTGCTGAAGAGGATCTGATATGAACCGAGCCTAAGGCTCTCTGTGATTTTGAACATTTCCTTGTCCACGGACTGTAGTCCATGGTTACAAAATGATCCGAGCCTACGGCTCTTTGATAGCGTATATTCTGTCTGTTTAATGAACTTTAATAAAACGGGAGATAATCATGGCCTTTGATTTTAAGCGAACACATCAAATCCCGATTTACAGGAAATTCATTACACCCTCATTATCGTATGGAGGTCCTGAATTTAAAAGTGGCAAATTTAATACGTCGTGCTATCTTTGCCCGAATGAGATTTCTATTATTTTATTTATCCTTATTTCTTTTATTCATTGCCAATGCTACGCCGGCACAGCAATATAGGCCCGCCGACACGGTGAAGATATCAAAGCTGCTGAAACAGTCGCGCGCCATTTATGCAGCGAAGGATTCCGCCCGTTTTGATGAGGCGCTGAACAACCTGATTAAAGCAAGCTCCATAGCGGAAGTAATAGACAATAAAGAATACCAGTATATATGCTATACGGCCCTGGCTAAGATTTATGGAAGGATGGGTAAGGCCATGCTCAAACAGAAATATGTATTGAAAGCGGCACGCCTGAATATGGATTATAATGAAGCAAAGAAAAAAGAGATCGAGAAATTGCAGGCAGAGCTCGACGCCCAGAATTCAGCGCTTAATGCGAAAGAGAGCCAGCTCTCCAAATTAAAAGACGAGAATGAAACGCAGAAGATAGACCTGGAGAAGCAGGAAAAGGAACTCACCTCGAGAGATACCGCCCTGCTGCTTCAACAACTAGAGACGGATAAAAAAGTAGCAGAGAATAAATTACTGCTTCGCGAAAAAGATCTCGCCGAGCTCAAACTCAGCGACCAGGAAGATAAACGCAAGCACTGGACCCTTGCTTTTGCTGCCATGGGGGCTTTTGCCCTGGTGATGGGTTATTTATATTTCACCAAACGCAGGCACCATCAGGAGCTTGAATTGCAAAATGATATCATCAGGCAGGAGAAACAAAAAAGTGATGACTTGTTATTGAATATCCTGCCTCTTAAAACTGCGGAAGAGCTTAAGCTTACGGGTAAAGCCAAAGCAAAGCATTATAATAATGTCACGGTGATGTTCACCGATTTCAAGGATTTCACAAAAGTGAGCGAAAAATTATCGCCAACAGAGCTCGTGGAAGAAATCGATTCTTTTTTTAAAGCTTTTGATGAGATCACCACCAAGCATCATATCGAAAAAATAAAAACCATTGGGGACGCATACCTCTGCGTTGCCGGCTTGCCGGAACCCCTGGAAGACAATGCCATTGTTATGGTGAAGGCCGCCATGGAGATCAAGCAGTTTATGGAAAAGGTAAGAACCGAGAATGATGTTAAAGGGAAAGTCACCTTTGAAATTCGCATCGGGCTTCATACAGGCTCGGTGGTGGCGGGTATCGTAGGGCTGAAAAAATTTGCCTTCGATATCTGGGGTGATACGGTAAATACCGCGGCCCGCATGGAGCAAAGCGGCGTGGAAGGAAAAATAAATATGAGTGGCACCACCTATGAGCTGGTGAAAAATAGATTCGATTGTACTTACCGCGGCAAAATAAAAGCCAAAAATAAAGGAGAGATCGATATGTATTTCGTCAGCTAAAGCAGACTGTCAGCTAAAGCAGACTGTCAGCCGTAAACTGTCAATAAACTGTCTGCGGGTTTTAAATACATCACCCCTTGATTCAGTGAAAAGATTCATTCAAAATATTAATGCGATCAGATTTCAAGACCCGGTCTTTATCAATTCGCCTAATGGAATCGGAGGCTATGCATACCATTCATTTATTTCTTTTTCAATACATTCAGGTACGAGGTACTTTAAACTTTTACCCTGCTTCACAAGCTGCCTGATATAAGTGGCCGAGATATGAATATAGGGGACATCAAATAAAATCAAATTGCGATATTGTTCCCATTTCTCATCGATGACACCACGGGCATACACCAATACTTTATAGCAGGCAAGGATCTCCTCATAATTTTTCCAATGCGTAAATTGTTCCAGATTGTCACTTCCCATTAGTACTGAAAAAACATGATCCGGATGCTGAGAAGAAAGGTAAAGCAGCGTATCGATGGTATAGGAAGGCCTGGGTAAATTAAATTCAGCATCAGATACTTTGAAACAGGAATTATTTTCTATGGCCGCGGATAGCAGCACCAGCCTCTTTTTTTCATCCAGCAATTCTTGCGTAAGCTTAAAAGGATTCTGAGGGCTCAGCACAAACCAAACCATGTCGAGGCTGGCCTGGGTAAGCAGCTGCTGCGCCACCAGCAGGTGACCCGTATGAATAGGATTGAAAGAGCCGAAATAGAGTCCGATTTTCATAATTCTAAAAATTCTGCGACGAGCTTTTCGGCTTCTAACAGTGCGTGATCGAGATTATCATTGATAAGCACCTTATCAAAGAATGGTTCATATTTCATTTCGTAAACTGCTTTGCCTAATCTCATTTTAAGCTTCTCTTCACTTTCCGTACTTCTTTGCAGCAGTCGCTTTTGAAGGATATCGAGTGAAGGTGGCTTAACGAATATGGAAAGTGCATTTTCACCGAAATGTTTTTTAATATTCAAACCTCCTTTCACATCCACATCAAAGATCACGCTCTTATTATCGTCATGGATTTTTTGCACCTCACTTTTTAAAGTCCCGTAAAAAATATCTTTATACACCTCTTCATATTCCAGGAATTCCTTGTTTTGAAGATGTGTCTTAAATTCTTCCAATGTCATGAAATAATAATCTTTGCCATTCACCTCATGCATACGGGGCTGCCGGGTGCAGGCGCTTACGCTAAATTCCAGGTTAAATTCCGGCTTGCTTACCAGATGCCTGACAATGGTGGTTTTACCTGCACCGCTGGGGGCTGAGAAAATAATGACTTTCATTTATTGAAATTCTTTGTACAAAGAAAGGATAAAAAAAACAATTGGGTAATACTAAGATTGCTTGAGAATAAAGTTCCTCCTGAACTGTTATTTTTTATCAGATGCCTTTGAATAAATCGAAGCTTCAGTTCTTTTTAACTGGTACGCAATTTAGAATGGTGATGTATTTCCACGGCAAATTTTTCCCTTTTTAAAGTCAGCTGAAACCATTCTTTACCTGAGTTCTGTAAATCCTTCATTTTGTTTTTAATCAAAGTGGTTTAAAATTCTTTGTTTGTCTTCATTTTCCTTATCATTTTTATGGTAAAGTTCAATGAATGTTATTATTTGTTCCATTTCAAAGTGAGCATAAATTAGTCTCATACCTGAATTTACTCCACGACCTTTTAATGCTTTACAGGCAATCTTTTTTACTTTAATAATACAGGTTTCCAAACCCAAATTGTTAATACGAAAACTAAATGGTGGGCTTTCTCCGGGTTCATCATTCAGGTCTTGCTTTACTACTTCTAAATCATCATTCAGTGTTCTATATTTCTTCAGAAGATTTTTCAAGTCCTTTTTGAATTCTGATAGTTCATTAAAAAGTATCTTGTTCATCTTCTTCATATACTCTTACCGAATAAGGTGGTCTTCTGTAAAACGCTAATTCATAATTAATTTCTTCGTTATTATCTGTGGCTTTCCATGGTTTATCACCATGAGAATAATTACTTAACATTGCGGCACTCCAATCACCCATTTGTTCAATCACCCTGTCAATTACCTCTTTCTCACTTGCTTTCATTTTCGTTAAGTCGGCTTTCACCAAAGGCAAGTAACGGGTTTGAGGATAGCCATGATATATAGTTTTCACTCTTTGCAACTCGCCTTTATCCATCATTCGTAAAACAATGGTATCTAGCTTTTGTGGAACAGGACCATACGGCAACTTGCGATATTTTGCACCGGTTAAATGTTCTTCATACAATTCATAGTAGTTGAAGTCGGAAAAATAAAGCAGCTTGTAAAGTACCGTTTCGCCTACATTCGGCTTGCCTGCACATCTTTCCAGAATATATAACAAAACATTCTTAAACTTATTGACTTGCAGTGTTGGGACAGAAATACGTTCATCTGCTTTCTTTGACTTTGCTTCTACTCTGACTTCCAAATCCTGATCCCGAAAGCTATCGGGAGAAAAATCTTTCGACACAAAATCATCTAATGAAAATCCTAATACTGCAGACAGCTTTTGAAATTCAAGAATATCAACAGTTCTATTTCCCAACTCAATTTGCGCCAGGGACGGTCTTGAAATTTTGACACTTTTCGCCAGATTCTCCTGAGACAAGCCTTTAATTTTACGAAGTTCAGTGATCCTTTGGCCAATTTGCTTTTGTGAAAGTTTTAGAGACATATAAATTTTTTATAGCGCGTTGAGACACAAAGATAAGTATTGTTTTAAAATGAAACAATTTAATGTTCTATTTTAGCTAAAGGGAATTGGTTAATATTTCACAGATATGCTATATTCAATATGGTGTTACCGTTCCCGATATTACCAAACTTATTCAGCGTCATTAAAAATTCTGTATTTTGCAACGGTCTTGCACTAGGTTAAACCAATGGATAAAAAAAGTTTATCAGAAAGAGATATTTGCACGAAGTTTATCACTCCTGCCTTGGAATTGGCGGGATGGGATAAGCAAATGCAGTTATTAGAGGAGGTTTCATTCACTGATGGTAAAATCTATGTTCGAGGGAAATTGACAGCAAGAGGAGAAAGAAAACGCGCTGATTATATCCTTTATTATAAACCTAATATTCCAATTGCCATTATTGAGGCTAAGGATAATAATCATACTGTTAGAGCTGGAATTCAACAAGCCTTATCTTATGCCAAAGTGTTGGATATTCCATGCGTATTTAGCAGTAATGGCGATGGTTTCCTTTTCCATGATCGGACTGCCACAGAAGGTTCGATAGAATCAGAATTAAGTATAAATGAATTCCCTTCACCGGATCAGTTATGGGAGAAATACAAAAAGTACAAAGGCATTTTTACTGCCGAAGCCGACAAAATTGCCTCCCAAGATTACTATTTTGATGGCAGCAACCGCAGCCCGAGATACTATCAACAAATTGCTATTAATAGGACGGTTGAAGCCATTGCGAACGGACAGAATAAAGTTTTATTGGTAATGGCCACCGGACCAGGAAAAACTTATACAGCATATCAAATTGTAAATCGGTTATGGAAAGCCGGAATAAAAAAACGCATTTTATTTTTAGCCGACCGGAATAATTTGATTGACCAAACCCGAAGGAATGATTTTAAACACTTCAAAGATAAAATGACTATCATCAAAAAGAAGGTGGTGGATATTGGAGGAAAAGAGAAATTAGTTTCAAATAAGAAACGCGGAATTGATAGCAGCGATAAAGCATATGAAATATTTCTCGGTATTTATCAGGGCTTAACTAATTATGAAGATAGTATTGAAAATGCTTATAAGGATTTTAGTCCTGGATTTTTTGATTTAATTATTATTGATGAGTGCCACAGAGGAAGTGCAAAAGATGATAGTGCCTGGAGAAAGATTCTGGATTATTTCGCCGGAGCAACACAAATTGGTTTAACAGCCACACCTAAAGAAGATGATATAACCAGTAACTCGGAATATTTTGGAAGTCCTATTTATACTTATTCTCTAAAACAAGGGATTGATGATGGATTTTTAGCTCCCTACCGT
>JBBRJE010000089.1:0-9468 GCA_038219845.1 Bacteroidia bacterium | reverse complement strand
CGGGGCAAAGGATATTTCGGCGTGTCGATTGTTTGTACGATAGGGCTTTCATCAAGCAATGTCAATTTAGCCATTTCCAATTGGCGTGTTGCTTCATTAAAGGAGGTCGACAGCATATTTAATTCCTGCCTGTATTTTCCTTCCTCCGCTCCCCCGGAAGCTTTTATCAGGCGTTGGTTTGAATCTTTCCATGCCGCAAAAGCATATTCCGCCGAACGTAAAGCACCCACGAGTGAATCCTTCTTTTGTTGAAGAAAGTCCACGGTTTCAACCCCTTTCACTTTTTTACGCGAAATATAAAATTCGCATAATGATTCTATTTGTTGCTCTACGATCAGCTTCGCGAAATGTTCATCACCATTTTTAAAAGTGATCGACATTTTCCAGCTCTTTTGATCGATATCAAATGATTCCTGTGAGGAAATCATACCTACTAAAACACCAAGCACGCTATCCTGGAAATCCACAAAAGCCTGTTCAGGCTTCTTCCTGAATCTATAATTTTTAAGTATCGGGTGATTGCTCCATTGCTTATCCAGACCACTCACCCTTGCAAAATGATTTACGATAAGGTCGGTGCTATCCATAAAATATGCCTGAGTTAGAAGCATGCTTTCAATGATCCTGCGCGAACCAAGCAGATAGATGATCAGGTCTTTGTTACTGGTGCCGCCGGAGCTTGTTGTTCCAAGAATGCTCGAGAGTGAATTGATGCCTTTGTCGGCATCATAAAGCATGAAAGTGGATGTGGCGATGTACTGGACCGGTTTACGCGTAGCCCTGAAATAATAAAATGAGAGTGCGGCAAACACGATAGCCAGGAATAATATGATCCATTTCCTACGCCATAGCAAGGTGAAAATATCTTTTATTATGGAGATATAATCATAAAGCGTTATTTCTTTTTTCTTGGCTTCGGCCATAATTAATATTTTCTATCGTACCGCTGTTCTTGCCAGGAGAACAATAGACAGAACCTGTGTGATCCGCTCCATCATTGTCTTGTAATAGTCTTCGGCGCCGGCAACGGTAACTTTTTTGTTGGGTGCAAGCTGTCGGAACCGGTGTTCCCGGCCAAGCTTTCTTAAATTTTCACGGTTTATTTTTCTCATGTTCGGCTTCACAATAATTTTAGATCCAAGGCTTACCTTTGGATAGATCCTGAACAAAAGGAAATTATGTGTTTTCTTCACTTTGCCGTCGGCTGTGATCACGATCGTTTTGCCTTTTAAAGTATATTTTGAGAATCCACCGGTGAAATTGCGTATATAAAATTTCGCCCTTCTACCAAATACATAAGGCACACTGATCTTGTCATTGCGGTAACTTGCCTCGCCCAAAGTATCGCCTTGAAAGCGAATGGTATTTTCATACTTCAGCGGACCGGCAATAAAAATCAGATCGGTGAACTTGGGCACAAAAATAGAGTCTCCATCTTCCAGGTAATAATTATAATGCGACCAGGGCCTGTTGAGCGCCCGTTTAAGATTGAAATACACTTTGCCCGGCTTATCATAGGTACGCGTAAGATTCGATCCTCTAACAAGCGCATATTTTGAAACTCCCCCCGCCCTCTTGATGACATCAGATATGGTGGTGCTTTTATTTCCAATGGCATAAACGCCGGGGTAGGATACCTCGCCTGACAAAACCACATGGCGCTGTTTGGTATAATCTTTTTTGGTGCGAACAAATATTTCATCGAAGGGCATTAATTCAAAAACGCCGGTAGTAGCATTCACAAGCAAATTGTGCTCGATATGAAAGGTATCAATTTTCTGTACCACCGGTTCGGGCATTCCCGATATTATCGAAATGCTCATTATCCTCGATATTTCTATACGTCCATTTTCTGCTTCAGGCAGGAAGCCTCCCGACATTAAAAGCACATCTCGCAAGGTGAGGTGGTATCCATAGGGTATTGATCCCGGATTTTTAACTGCACCATAAACGGAAACTTTAAATTCCTGGGAGAATTCATGCTTGTTCAGGATCCTTACTACATCACCCTTCTGAAGCACGATATTGTCTTCGCTGGCGGGGTTATCTAAAATATTTTGCAAATTATAACGCAGATATACTAAGGAATAATCTTCCCTGTTGATGCGTGTGATCTGAACAATCTGTTTTACATATTCATCCAGTAATAATCCGCCCGCCTGCAGGATCAGTTCGGAGATATGCGTGTTCTCTGCGTAGTCATAGACTCCGGGCTTGCGTACCGCGCCTTGAATGGTGAGATTATAAGAATCAATAAAAGATGCGATATTGAAAATGGTAAGCACATCCTTTTTATATAATAAAATATTTTGCGGACTTGCTGTATCGGCCAGTATCGCCCTTAAATTAACTGTGATGGTACTTTTGGATAAGTCGTCATTGGTACGGATGATAATGGCTTTATCGAGGTAGGCATCCGGCTTCAGGTCACCGGATAAAAATAATACATCACTTACCCGAAGCCTATTGGCCATGGGGAAAGTACCCGGTTTTCTCACCTCCCCGGCAACAGTAATATTGTAAGGATCGAAAAAATCTGTCTTGCCGCTGATGATCACTATATCTTTCTTTTCAAGCAGGAGATTGTCGATGCTCTTTTCATTGCTAATCACATTATTGATATTGAAAGGAATATATGTTACCGTTAAATTTGAATTATAACGTAATACATATCCTTTTTCGAGGTAAGCATCTGTGAGCAAGCCACCGGATGTTTTAATCAGATCGGAGATATGCATATTCGCCTTCCATTCATATTCTCCCGGAATTTCCACTGCACCGTTTATGGTTACTAAATTATATTGCTTTACGGTATAGGTTCGAAAAAAAACCGAGTCACCGTTTTGCAATGGGAAATCGGAATTTCTGAGCCTTAAGCTATCATAGTTCACCATGATATTTAGAATTTTATCTCCCGTGATTCTTTTTACCAGCACCGATTTACTATAGGCTGTGGGCCCTAATCCGCCCCCATAAAAAATCAGGCTGTTCAGGCCTTCATATTTTTTCAATTCAAACAGGTATGGCTTTTTGATGGCTCCGCTGATCCTTACCGTTTTATTAGCCACAGGCACGATCAGGTAATCATTATCCTGTAAAAATATTTCACGTGATTTGGCAGGATTAAAGAGGATATCGTATGCATCGACGGTATCGATGATTACGCCGCCGCGTTTGATATAAATATTCCTTACCGATCCGATATCAGTTGGACCTCCAACAGCCACTAATGCATTGAAGGCAGAATTGATCGCAGGAATAACATAGGATCCGGGCTTAAAAACTTCACCGCTTATATGAATGAGAATGGTACGTGAATAATTGAGTGTGATTTCTACCCCCGAATTCTCGGTATTGTAGGTGGCTCCCAATCGTTGACGTATCACACGTTTGGCTTCTTCAAAAGTAAGACCCTTTAAAAATATTTTACCTAATTCCTTGGCATAGATTGCGCCGTCGGGGCCAACCCTGAAATTGCCTTTGAAATCGCTATAGCCATAAACCTGTATGCTTAATTCATCACCGGGGCCCAGCATATAATTTTCAGGAACCCGGGCGTCATCGGCTTTTTGAAAGAATTTAAAATCACCATTCCGGAAAAAATCCTGGCCATAAATCACACCGGGCGGATATTTAGGCGTTATCGCATCGGAATAGGCTTTACGGTAGTATTCCAGGCTGTCTGTTTCTTCAGTTTCGGCGCTGGCCTTTTTTTCTTTTTTTGCTTTGGCAGGCTTTGTATAGGTTGTATCACCCGGATCATTAGTATCGGCGGCGGCGGCGTCCTTTTCTTTTTGAAGCTTCTTCAGCTTTGCTTTGAGCTCCTCTTTTTTTACAGCATCCTGCTTTGTTTTGGTGATGGCACTATCTATTTTATTACTCACAGAATCTTCCTCATTATTCTCCTCCACCTGGGCGAAAGAAGAAAATGAAATGAAAAAAACCAAAAAGAATAAAAGCCAGGGTTTACGCATAGGTATGAACTAAAAAATAAAGCGCGCGAAGATACTAAATTTAGGCTTTTATGCCTATTTTATTAAGTTCAGCAAATATATGCCATAACCACTTTTTGTAAGCGGGCTGGCAATCTTCGTTAGCTGCTCCTTGTTTATAAAGCCCCTACGGTAAGCTATTTCTTCGATACAACCAATTTTAAGTCCCTGCCGCTCCTCAATAACCTGCACAAACTGACCAGCCTGCATCAGGGAAGCGAAGGTGCCTGTATCGAGCCAGGCGGTGCCCCTGGACAGTATGCCCACCTTCAGTTTGCCTTGTTCCAGGTAATGGCGGTTGATATCCGTAATTTCATATTCGCCTCGCGGACTTGGTTTTAAATTCTTAGCAATTTCCACCACATGGCTATCATAAAAATACAATCCTGGAACAGCAAAATTGCTTTTTGGATGTTCCGGTTTCTCTTCGATACTCAAGGCTTTATTATTTTCGTCGAACGCCACCACCCCATAACGTTCCGGGTCGCTAACATGGTACGCAAATACCATCCCGCCATCCGGATCAACACTTTGTTCCAATAATTCCTGCAAATTAGAGCCAAAGAAAATATTATCACCTAAGATCAGGCATACCTTATCCTTCCCAATAAATTCCTCCCCTATAACAAAGGCCTGGGCCAAACCATTCGGTATCGCTTGTTCGGCGTATTCGAAACGACAACCCAAAGCTGCGCCATCCCCAAGCAACTTTTCGAAATGAGGCAGATCATGTGGTGTTGAGATGATCAATATCTCGCGTATTCCCGCCATCATAAGCACCGACAATGGATAATAGATCATGGGCTTATCATATACCGGCATCATCTGCTTGCTCATGGCCAGGGTGAGCGGATGCAGGCGTGTGCCGCTTCCACCGGCTAATATAATTCCTTTCATTTTTGAGGGTTTATGATGCAAATATATAGTGTGGGATGCTGATTAGCAGGAATAATAAACTTTTCAAGCTCTTGAAAAAAACTCATAAAACTATTTCTTCAAATAATCTTTTCGCTGTTTCTACCAGGTCGACGCATAATCCCGGGTGTGGCCTGGAAGTTTGTATGGCGGAGCTTCTGAAGGCTGTAAGCCAGCGGAAACGGGAGGCGATGTCCAATAATGCCAATGGTCCGCCTTCATCCATCCCTTTAGCAATCTTTACAAAGGACTGCATATTCATTTCAATTTGCGATATATCAAGTTCGGGGGAAAACGAATGCAGCTTCTCTTCATTCACCGTATAATGCACTTCTATAAATTCTGCTTTTTTACAAAACAGGATTATTCCCATATTCTGGAATTCTTCCCTTTCGATAACGGGCATTATCCGGATAACGGCATATTCATATAAATGCTTCTCTTTCATCTTGTGCTTTTTTTGTAAATATATCTGAATGATTTAACCGTATCGTAAGAAATCTGCAATATACTTCCCGCAGCTGTGAAGGCGTTTCATTCATACCCTCCCATTGCAGCCAGGCATCCGGAATCAGCGCTACGAGGCTTCGGATCTTTTCTTCATTTAATATGGCTTTATATTCCTCATTCACTTCTTGTAAGTAGGATGCCCTGGATAATAGTACATGGTCTTTAACCATTGCAAAAGGGCTTTTCGATTGCGTCTCCCAATCGGTCCAGGTATGATGAAAGTAAAGTGCCGCACCATGATCGATAAGCCATAATTCCTTTTGCCAGATCAACATATTGGTGTTCTTAAATGTGCGGTCAACATTGGTGATAAAGGCATCAAACCAAACTATTTGTGAAGCCAGGAATGGATCAACACCCGTAACCAGCGCGTCGAAGGAGATGGCACCTGATAAAAAATGAAGGGCTAAATTTAAGCCTTGGCTGCCTTTGAGCAGATCCTGAATTTCCTCATCAGCTTCTGTTATGCCAAAGGCTGCATCCAGGTTAGCAAAAACCAGTTCCGGAATTTTCAAGCCTAGGCAGCGGGCCAGCTCCCCTCCTATCAATTCTGCGATCAGCGCTTTTGCGCCATGACCCGAACCACGGAATTTTAAGACATACTTAAAATCATCATCCGCTTCTGCCAAGGCGGGCAATGAGCCACCCTCACGCAATGGCGTGATATAACGTGTTACATTTACGGTTCTTAGATTATTAATAAGGCTTGTCATCCTGGAATATTGCAGGCTGCAAACTTAATGACTTTCATGAATTATATCCGGCAGAGATAATTTATTGCCAGCATCGGGAGATCGAATGGTTGAAAAATTCACCCCGATATGCTATCAACCGGATATAAGGTTTTTAATACAGGAACCACAAAGAATGAATAAGAATACACACGAAGAATACAAAAGAAAATGCAATATTGTATTCTATTTTGTATTCTTCATGAATTTATCTTTTGTATTCGTTGTTCTATTAGCTTTTGTCATTTGTTTAATTTCTTCCTTTTCAAGATTCTCTTTAATGCGGCACCTCACTATTTCACTAATCAATTTCACCGGGATTGGTTCATCCAATGGGAATTGAATCGTTCCTTTACTACATTTATATTTTGCGAGCTTATCTTTAAAATGCGCAATAACTTTGGAGCCCGGGTATAATCCATAATGATTTTTATACGCTGCACACCAAATCAGCATACCGTGGAATTTAAATGCAGGCATCTGGTAACTTATCACTTCTTCTGCACCCGGCGCTGCTTTCTTTATGACCTGCCGAATCTTCTCCAGGCCTGTTCTTGATTCCTCTGTATGTGACGAGAAGTACTGGTCAATAGTTTCGAATGACTGATGTTTTTCTAAGGCTAACATATTATTTTTTGAGGTGTTGGAAATTTCCAGTATGATTATTCCTGGGCGAAGGCTTGCATAAAAGTATTAATCTCAAGCCTTTTCATTGGAAACAATACTTTCATTACCCTTTCCGTTTTCGACTTATCGGGGTCGCTCAGCATATCATTCAATATTTTGGGAACAATCTGCCAGGAAAGACCGTATTTATCCTTCAGCCATCCGCATTGCTGCGCTTTCTCATCTCCCCCTTCGCCAAGCCTTTCCCAATAATAATCAATCTCTTCCTGCGAATCACATGATATGATGAATGACACCGCCTCGTTAAATTTAAAAACGGGTCCGCCATTCAGGGCTAAAAATTCCTGGTCATTAAGCCAGAATTCAATAGTCAGCACGGTTCCATCGGGCATGCCGTGGATCTCAAATCCCTCTTTACCATAATGTGAGACACGACCAATTTTTGAGTTTTTGAATACTGTGGTGTAAAAATTCACTGCTTCTTCAGCATTCCTGTCAAACCATAAGTTTGAGATAATTTTTTGCATTGTTGCCATAAATATTATTTAATTTAAATTAGAAAATCTTGAAAGTTTATGCCTGGTCGTAGGCCTGCTGCAAATCTTTAATGATAATCTTATTCATTTTAAGCATTGCATTCATCACCGCCTGCGATTTTTTGGGGTCTTTATCGCCCATCAGCTTTCCCAGGGACGAAGGAATAATCTGCCATGATAAGCCAAATTTATCTTTCAGCCAGCCACACCTGCTTTCCTCACCACCGTTCGCGATCAGCTTGTTCCAAAGTTCATCAACATCCTCCTGTGTATCACAATCGACGAAAAGGGATATAGCCGCCGTGAATTTGAAAAGCGGACCCCCATTCAATGCCATGAATGTTTGGCCTTCAAGCTGGAAGCTGGCGGTCATTAGTTGACCTGCCGGCCCGGGGCCTCCTTCGGGATAACGGGAAGCATGCAATATTTTTGAATTTTTGAAAATGGAAATATAGAGGTTGATGGCTTCTTCGGCATTATTGTCGAACCATAAAAAAGGAGTGATCTTCTGCATTGTGCGTTTTAGGATATTAAAGATTTTTTAATAAATATTGCTGATTTTTTGGATGCAAACTTACGAATCCCCGACGATACGATCAGGAGAAGAATAAATATATTTTCCAGAGACAAATAAATTAATTTTAGCTAAATTTTTTTCGATCACCGATCTTAAAAAGCGAAGGAATTCTTTAATTAAAAATAAGCCTGAGGCCTAAGCCGTTTTGTATATTCCAGTTGATAACCGACCGTAACTCAGGAATGGAACTCATATTGCTGCCGGGCCTTAATTCATAAAACAAATGCATACGGTTCCAGAAAACCGATTTGCTTCCAAGTCTTTAATCTAAACCCATGGGCAGGTATGCGGAGGTTTTAAAGCCGTTTTTATTATGCTGTTTTTCTGAAGAAGAAGCATAGAAAAAGTAGTAAAAATTAGAATTATTGTTCTTATTGTTTCGTAAGGTGGCACTTTCAGTAATCAGATAGATGATATTGGTCATCGCATTAAGGGAAAATCCTACAGTGATCCCAAGGCCCCCGTACACCGACCAGCGCGCACTGGATTTAGTGCGGAATATTAAGGAGCCATCCAATCGAAGCTCGTCGGTAGAATAATACACATTATTTATTTCGCCGCTTAAGGTATCCAGGTAATACACGCTTCCATTTTTCTTGGATACTAAGGTATCATATGGGCTCTGTTCGGTATGGCCGTGACAGCCTTTTAAAAGCACCCCCGAAAAGTAAGTTATTCCAAGCCGTAGTTTTGGATTTGCCTTTTCAATATTTTTATGCTTTGCCACTACATTGAATCCCAGGATAGCGGAAAACATTGTATTCACAGGGGTGATACAGTAATCGAAGTCACGATAATTAGCGGGTATATTTTGCAATAAAGCAGAATTGGGGGCCAGCGTCTTAAAATCGGCAAGACTTGCCTTCGTATTAACGACAGCAAAAACACCGGTCTGGATAGAAATATCATAAAGCTGCAACCACTTTGATTTGGGTTTTTGCACCTGTGCAGAAAGCAGAAATGAAATTGATATTAATACAAAAGCGATGATAGGTTTGCGTTTTTTCACGGGATAATTGTTTTGAGAAATTATGCTATGGCAATGAAGAGAAATTATTTTATTGAACAAGATTATAGCTCTTTAATTCCAGCTTCCGCCGTTGTTGATGTTATGAATTGCCTTAGCGTGTGACACCAACAACAGAACCGTACAACTATATCGATGTGATGGTGTTTGTGAAAGGCCATACGGCTCCACCAACACGGTGGTATGTATTTGTTCCATAGAAACATCTTATGGGTAGAAAAATCAATGCCGATGCATTCACATTCCCGAGGAACGGTTGGTGCATTTCATAGCTAACTTATATGTTTCCTTCACGGTTTCTAAGGGAATAGGATCTGTAGTTTTAGTATTAACTTTGCTTTTTTGAGCTCTTAAATTAAGAAAGCACGTAATAAGAATAAGAATTAAAAGAAATTTTTTCATTATGATTGAGTGTTTAATTGTTTATTTTTTTCTTGTAAATTAGTAACAGGATTTGACGGTTACCGAACCAGGAAAAGTGTACCTTTCTTCTCTATAAACCTTGAGTCATTGGTATTCGGACTTGATAAAAATGAAGTAGCTGATAGTCTAT
>JBBRJE010000088.1:0-9495 GCA_038219845.1 Bacteroidia bacterium | reverse complement strand
CCTCCAAAACCGCCCGAATACTCATTGGTGTGTAAGGGTATTGAAAAAATAAATTATTTCGTGCACCAGAGCGCTCTTTAGTGGAATAGAACTAAACAAACAATATGAAGAAAGTAACCCCGGAAATAAAGTCCGGGGTTTTTTTAACCGAAAAAAATTTAATAATAAAATTAATGAATAAACTTAAAGCCATTATTATCGACGATGAGGAGTTAAATATTAACACCCTGGATAAAACACTCGGTCTTTATTGCCCGGATGTATTTGTTATTGCCCGATGCTCAAATCCGGTATTTGCCATTGAGCTGGTAAACGAGCTAAAACCTGATATTGTATTCCTGGATATCAATATGCCCCAGCTAAACGGCTTTGAGTTTTTAAATCAGTTTAAAAAAATAAAGTTCAAAATTATTATTACCACCGCCTACAGCGAATTCGCATTGCAGGCCATTAAATATGCAGCCTTCGACTTTCTTCTCAAACCTATCGATGGTGAAGAATTGAAAAAGGCAGTCTTACGAATCCGCCTAAACCTGGCTGAGCAAAACGAGACTGCCATCATTCAGAATAAAACCAATAATACCAACCTTGCATTACCCACTTCAGAAGGCTTTTCTTTTATTGATATATTTGAGATTCTCTATTGTAAAAGTGATAACAGCTATACAGATTTTATATTACGTGAAAGTACTAAGGTAGTGGTATGCCGCGGTTTAAAGGAAACATCAGAAATGCTTGAACGCCATAACTTTTTCAGGATCCATCAATCCTTCCTTGTGAATGCAAAGTATATAAGGAAATTTAATAAACATAATAATATGGTGGTTGTAAGCAATGGCGAACAATTACCCGTTTCTACCAGGAAAAAGGAGGACTTCCTGGAGTTTATTGGGAATTATTATTTACGCATTCAAAGTCATAGCCATCAAATTCCCGCAGGAGTATGACGAATTCAAAGTAGCCCCATTTGGTATTCCTGAAACCTTTTATTTCGATACCAATAAATCACTCTTTGGTGAATAGAACTTATTAGAAACATCAAACCCCGGTATGAAAGCCGGGGTTTTTTTTGTTATAGGATTTAAGATGTGCAATAGAAAAGTTCATCCTTGGTATAGCATGGAAAAAAATCGAATTCAAAGCCGGTGACCGCGAATCGGATTAAAGAATGCGCAGATTCAAGTTTGTTAATAAGGTATTCTCCCAATGCTAAATCTTTGTAAGGCTATTTTATATCGTATGAATATCAAAATTCCGGACTTTTGTAATCCCAAGCACGGCAGGCCTTCCGGCCCTTATTCACGGCTTATCACAAGTGCATGCATCTCCACGGTGTAATAAATGATTGACAATGCCAATTCTTCGGCAAAAACAATGCATTTGTATCGGAAATTGAATATTTATAAAATACGAAACCGCACAGTTTAGGTATTTAATAAAACTTTTAAAAATCTGTAAATTATTATTCTTATGAAAAAATTACATCATTTATTTCTGTGGGCTTGTCTTGCGCTTTGCACTGCTTCGAATGCCCAGCTCGACTCTTTAGGCCCTCAGGGCATTCTCGACAACTTATTTTCCGGTTTGGATAAGGCGAAGATTACTACCGGCCTTCTATCAGACAAAACGATATCAGTTTATGTTCCACTCGACAGGTATGACGGAATAGTAGATACCCCGATTAGCTTTAATGATATTATGACATTACCATTTGTATTACAAAATATGAATATGGGATCATTGAACATACCCGATGAAGAACAGGTGAAAAACATCTATCAACAGCATAACCGGAATCACCTTATTGTACCGCTGATTATTGATTATGACTACAATCAAATCAGTGACAGCGCATTTATAAAAGGTCTTATCGACTCCTCCGGAACCGTATGGAAGGATACGATTATCGCAGGAGTGAGCCCTTATGATTCAAAGGTTTTAAAGGCTATTGCTTTTAATTATAGTATAACAGGCAATTCATTCCGTTTTCTTTATGACCCTGCTTTATTCCTATCGAATAAGCCTACCCCTCCGCTGCTGGAAATTGATTTTGGCGATGGCCTTGGAAAACGCAAGGTTCATCCTTATGATTCTTTGTTGATTAACTATTCCACCTCAGGACCGCATGAAATAAGTATCTATGCAGCCAATACCGGATCCGATGATTTGGAAAAAATGGGCAAGGTAACCATGACCACCAAAGAGGCCCTCAACGATGCCGATTATGCCGATTGCCGCTTTATGTTCAGCTCTGAATGGAATGCTTATAGCTGGGAATATCAGCGCAGGATCACCGGGTACGATCAGGACGGTAACCCGGTACTTAGCAATGTATGGATGCCTAATTATATGCAGGCTTACATTTCTATTCAAATGGGAAGAGATCAAGCCGGGGGCACCAAACATACTTGCCTAAAAAAACCGCTGATATTTGTTGATGGGATTAACTTCGGTTATGAAAATCATGTGGATGAATTTTTCAGCTTTGGAAATAAATGCAATGACTTAGGTTTTGAAAATATTGCGCGCGCCATTGATTTAAATCCGCTCACAGGCAAAGTATTGCCCGATGCGAGGTTTATTCATGGTCCGGATTTTATTAAAAAGGCGACAGATGCCGGTTATGATATTATCTTCTTTGACATGTTGTATGGAGCAACCGACATTAAGAAAAACGCAAAGCTTCTCGAGGAATTTATTAACCGAATGAATAATGGTTCGCTGCAAAACAGCAGTTGTTATTGCGGGAAATCCTATGATGAAATCGTGATCGTTGGCCCAAGTATGGGCGGACAGGTAAGCCGCTATGCTTTATTGGATATGGAAAATAATAATATAAATAATTGCGTAAGGGAATGGATTAGCTTTGACTCTCCCAATGAGGGTGCCAATATCGCTCTGGGCCTGCAGCATTTTGTTGAATGGACTGCCGACAATAATTCCAAGGCCTTTAATTTATTCAAGCCAAGCAAGGATAATTTATCAAGGAAGCTTGATCGGGATGCTTCAAAGCAACTCTTGATTTATAACCATACAGAAAAGTACCAAAGCAAAGCCAATCCGGATTATTATGCTTTTTTTTCTGCGCTTGACCAACTGGGTGGATATCCGGTAAAATGCAGGAAAGCAGCCATATCCAATGGATCTTTAATAGCGGTTCACCAGGATTTTGGTGGAACAAAACCGGCATATAACGGGGGCGCCTTATTAGCAGAACTCAATTTGCCGATGAACAGGTTCACCAACTTATCCTATAGTTTCTATGCGAAAATTTATGCCGAAGAAGGTAGTTTTATCAGTGCGCCAAAATGCAGTTATAATAATACCCGCAAATATGTTTTTGCCGCTACACGCGAATACAAGTTTAGAGCCGGAATCCTGCCTTTGGTTACGAGTATAAAATGCGAAAATATTAATTTCGATGGATGGGGATTTGATTATGCACCGGGTGGCACCAACGACGGGATAATGGACATGGATCAAACCCTCACCATGACTAAGCTGGTAGCGTTAACTCCAACTATTGTACATCAAAGAGATTTCAGCTTCATCCCCACCGTGAGTGCATTGGGTATTTATCCGAATGTATGGCAAAATAATGGAGGCCCCCTATATAATGTGTTGAATAATTTTTCCGCCTCCAAGATTGTTCAACACCTGCCGGATTATAATATAAGTCCGTTCGATGCCATATTTGGACCTTACACTTTTCAACAAAACGAACCGCATGTATTCATCTCAGAAGGTTTAATTACCTGGACTATGGAGGAATTACTAATGGGGGATTATGAAAATAATTTAACTGCAGGCTCTAAGGCAGGCAATTATTACAATTTCGGAAATCTTTATTTTAACCGTTTAAAAAGTATCATGGTGAATCCCGGATGTTCATTGATGGTGTATGTGAATGATAACAGGGGCTACAAAAACAGGGCGGCCGGGTATGAAGAGCAATATTATGCAAATGTGACCGCACCAGCGGATAATTCAATTTTTGAGCTTAACACGGTAGATAATTGTGAGCCTACCGTGGTGAAAATAATGAATGATGCAATTTTTGAACTAGGAGATGGAAGTAATAGGAAAGCCATCACACATTTTCGTAAGGGAAGCACCCTAGAGCTCATGGAAGGCGCCACACTGCATATCCTTGATGGCAGCAGCCTGACAATAGATAAAGGGGCGAAGCTTATTTATCATAAAGGGGCCAGGATAATATTGGATGGGTCCAATGCTGTATTACAGCTTATAGGCGAGCTTATATTGCCCGACCTGGATACTAAATTCACCTTTACGCATGATCCGTCTAAGCCCAATGGCTTTGTAGATTTTGTAAATTCTCCGCTCATCAATACCCGGGGCAACACCAATACGATAGAGTTCACCGGTACAGGCCTGGCCAATAAAATTGCAAGGATCACAGATGGTAATTTAATTATTAATGGATTGAACGTATCCCCAGCCAAGGGCATAGCATCCATTAAGTTAATCAATGGAGAAGTGGAGATTGATTTTCATTCTGCTATAAAAACTGATGCGAGAATAAGCTGCAGCTCGGTTAATTTTACCGGTAAAGGATTGCTGCTGGGCAATACAGGCTTGGTTTTATACGGACAGCCGGACATTTCTATCAGCTATTGCCGCTTTCAGAATTTGCAAACTGGTCTTGATATTCAGAATGTTTATAATACTGGCGCACTGCTTGTTCTTGAACATAATCTTTATAATAATTGCCTCACCGGCGCAAACCTCGTTATGATGCCGGTTAAGGTTAATGAGAGTAATTTTCGAAATTGTATGGTGGGTTTAAATGCCGATCATTGTTCGCTTTTTAAAGTGGAAAATACCAATTTCTCGGATGATGTAACAGGCTTGAATTATACCGCCGGCAATGGTTTAAGCGGGGTGATCAAAGGTTGTACCTTCGGCAGGGATGCAGATGCAGTGAAGCAAAATGGCGCCAGCTGTTCTCTCACGATAGCTTGCACAGATATCAGGTATTGCAATAATGCAGTTTATGCGGAAGGAAATATTAATATGAGCAAGCTGAAAGCAGATAAAGATTTTGCAATTCCCGGAGGGGAATGTAATTTCTTAAATAATGATTATTTCTTTACCATGAAAAAAGGCACGCTGGATCTGGTGAACGGGAACAATAATTTCAGACAGGGGAATTCCTTAAAACCTACCGATTATATTGAAGGAGAGATCGACGCTAATTCGATTTTCATTGCCGGGGCTGCACCCAATATATTGAATGTTGAAAATAATTTCTGGATTCCCGACCCTTCATCAAACCCTTCCCTCTATAGCTTTACTATGCTCACCAGCATGGGTTCGTATATCGGAATCATGGGTATCACCAGCCCGGCTGGCGCTCCCTATACCAATTGCGCCGGCAATTTTTATGCTGGTGGCAATGGCGGAGATGTACAAGGTGACCTTGGGCACGATCAAGCCAATGGTGCAGGCAATTTCCAGCTTGCCTCTCCGGCAGGTGCCAGTTCAATTCAGGATCTTAATGATGCCGATGGAATTAATATATTTCCTATCCCGGTAAGAGAGTGGTTAACCGTTGAGCTCCGGGGATTGAGTAAGTCTGATATAAATGATGTCCGCCTTTTATCGGCTGAAGGCAATTCGATGGCGGTAGCTTACAAAGTTGAAGCTGATGGTATAATTAAAATAAACACCGCGGATTATCCGGATGGGACGTATTTTATTGTTGTGAATACCGGCCATAAGGTTTATCGTAAACCATTTATTATAATTCATTAATCATATACAAAAAACCACCTCAATCCCATGGGGTGGTTTTTTTTTAATTTTTTTTTAGTGATTAACAAATTTATCCCGTAAGATTATTATTTTTACATTTAATAAAATTTATATTTACCTCTAAAAATTAAACAAAATGAAATTAACTAAATCCTCCAACCTACGACTGAATTTTTTATTGTCTTTAATTTTCTTATTCACTGCTGATTCGCTTTTTGCTAAGCATAGCATTGGAAATTACAAGATCACGGTTACCAGCTTAGACAGCACGTATGAATTCTATAATATCGCTTCCATCACCGACAGCGATATTACCATCTTCAAAAAAGACAGTGCTTTTATTACATTGAATGTTCGCCAGATTATAGAAATCAGTACCATAAGGAATACTGGTCGTGCGCTTACATACATTGTTCCTATTGGGCTTGGTGTCTTGTCAGGCAATCTTTTGGGAAAAAGGCGGGATGCAAACGAAGAAAGTCCGAAGGGCAGTCAACATTATTCTTTCGGCCCCGTATTAAGCGGAGCATACCAGGTGCTCGGCACCTTCACAGGCTTTATTGCCGGTACTGTTCTGGCAATAATAATAGACCAGACTGCATATCATAAATATGCAGTGAACACAAGAAATGAAAAGTTTCTCCAATTCAGAAAATATTTCAGTTAAGATGCATTAATTGTACAGTAAAATGGAAAAAATGCGGCCAGCCATTTTTTATATTTTACTAAATAAATCAATGATGGCGGGCAATACGCGCTTTTGTAGCATATACTAAACGCCTTCAAAAAATACTTCTTTTTTTTTCACTTTTTATTTGCAAGTTAATATTATTTGCTGTTATATTCGCTCTGCAAACTACAAAAACCGTTAACAAAACCAACTATGATTACATCATCTTACAAGCCTGAGAAGGCTGTATTGTCAACAGAATCCATCACTGACAATACTGTTTCATTTAAGTCCAATACCAATAAAACATTTGTAAATTTTGATTTAAGTGCAAACCTGCTATCACCGGCCATCAAATATTATCTCAAACATTTTTTATTTTCTATAATTATTTTCAGCACCCTTTGGTCGATGGCACAACAGCCTTTGCCTGAGAAAAGAACAACGGTCTTTTTTCCTAATATTAGCAGTAATTCCATCTCCGTTCAATATGCTGAAAATACGGCAACGATTACGGTGGATAAATTAGAAGATATCAGGCCGGGTGATAAAATCCGGATCCTGGATAAAGACAAGTCATCACCATTCGATGCTATTGTATCCAGCGTGAGAGGAAATTATTTTACTGTTGAAGGTTTATCGCGCGAAAAATATGGCGACCAGGTATACGTGCTTGGCAAAGAGGTCACTGATTTCCGCACCGTGGATTATGATGCTATCAGCATTCTGAATTATTCATCCACCCAAAAATTAACCAAACAGGTAGCGGAGCAAAAAGTACAGATTGAAACATTGCAAAAAGAAATTGGTTCCTTAAAAACCAGTATGGATAAGATGGTTGTTTTACTAGAGGAACAGAACAAGCAATTATCAAATTTAAAAGGTGTACAAATAAAAGATGTGAACACACAAAAATCGGAAGTTGAATCACCGGCAGATTCAAAGAGTTCCGGATTTATTCCAAATATAAATAAAAAAGCAAGCTCAGTTGTATATTCTGAGAATGCCATTGTTCTTACCATTGATAAATTGAATGATGTAAGGCCTGGCGATAAGGTTTTGCTTTACAACCATAAAAATGAATCCTTTGAATCGGTGGTAAGCAGCGTGAATGGGGATTGTTTAACCCTTGAAGCACTTCCGTACGAAAAGTTCGGGCAGGATATCTTGGTTTATGGCAAGCAGGTGGAAGATTTTGATACAGTGGGACTTTAAATTAAAAATTAGCGCGAAATGTTACTTTAGAATTAGCGCGATAGTACAAACGATAAACTTCTTCAACAGACTATATTTGAACAGCCTGATACGAGAGTATCGGGTTGTTTCGTTTAAGAATTAACCAAAACGTAAACAAAATTATTTGTAATAAATAGCTCTTTCAATTTCAACTGCCAAGGTAATCTCCATCTTCCATTTACTCGCTTTGCGACTAACCATTAACCGCTAACTTTTTTTTCAGAACATACAAATGAATTTATTTTTGGGTATCGTTTTCGCAACATGATTGGAACTCTTACTAATATGAAATGCACTTTTATTTGTAGGATATAAATGCGCTCATTCTTTAATCACCTTTAAGCATTTTACCGTTCCATCTGTTAATAAAATATTGACGAAATACAGACCGGGATCACCTAAAATAGTAAGGTTAAGTTGGTTTTTCCAAAGGAAAACTGAAAAATATGTTTCCTGGCCTAAAGCTGAATATACCCGGATTATCCCTCCAAAATGGCTGCTACCCAGGAAAACCGAAAAATTTTCTTTGAATGGATTTGGATAAGCAATGAGCTTACCGGCTGCATGTTGACTCATCTTTAAGACAAAAGCATCGGGCGCACCATTTGCTCGAATGTTGAAAGAATCACTACCCATATCAAAATCAACACTGAGAGCAAAATTCCCAGCAATGAAAATATTTCCGGACTTGTCAACTACACAAGCGTGAGCATCAGCATCTGCTGTACTACCCAAACTAAAAGCCCACACAAAATTTCCGTCTTTATCGAATTTGCTGGCAAATACATCTGCATATCCATCAGTAGATAAAAAATATTCATGTGGCCCTGGATCAAAATCCCCTTTATAAAAAAATGTGCCGGTGAGGTAGATGTTTCCCTTTGAATCAATAGCCAGATCATTCCTCCCTCCTGGAATCTCTGCATTTATGTTCCTAGTCCAAATGAAATTCCCTTTGGCATCTAGTTTTAAGATAAAAAAGTCGTTCCTGGTGCTTGAGGTAGGAACATTAAATGTATTACTCCCGGGGTCAAAGTCTACCGTCCCACTAAAAGAACCGGTAACTAATATTTCATTATCTACCCCTGTCATTATCCGGAATGCCTCGATCTGTGGATCTCCTTTCAACTCTTCTGCCCAAATCAGACTCCCTGATTGATTTAATTTTAATATTACGACAATTTTCTGACCTGCTGGAATTATAGAAATACTGTCTTTCATCGGATTGGAATCCAGCTTCCCCCAAAATGTTCCTGTTAATAAAATATTATTATCCTCGTCAATATGAACACCATTCATATAATCATAACTTGTTCCGCCTATGCTGCGTGCCCATCTAAAATCTCCGTTAGAACTGAGTTTGCAAACAAAAGCATCCGTTTCACCAATCGGGGCGAGAAAAAAAGTTCCGGGTCCAGGATCAAAATCCACAACGCCATAGCTAAAATCACCGGTAACATATACATCCCCATAGCGATCCGTAACAATATTTCCTGCTCCACAGTTCGCATGAGCCCCGCCAAGCCGCTTGACCCATACAAAATTGCCTGAGTTATCCAACTTTAAAATGAAAGCAGTTCGGGTATATCCACCTGGAGGTGACAGGTTGAAAGTATCCGGACCAGGATCAAAATCGGTTGTTCGTGTAAAGTATCCGGTGACATAGACATTCCCAAATTTGTCGGTTTTTATATGGCTTGATCCTTCAAATGAAGAAGTTCCTATTCTTTTTGCCCAAATAAAATTCCCTAAGGCATCCAATTTGGAAATAAAGATATCGTAGCTCCCAAGGTCCTTCAGATTGTAAACTC
>JBBRJE010000087.1:0-9551 GCA_038219845.1 Bacteroidia bacterium | reverse complement strand
TCGGATGGAGAACAGAAAAACAATTTTTTAAAACGAAAATAAATTATGGTAATATTGTGCAGAATTGTACATCGCTATTTTCCATTTTATGTACATCCTTAATTGCTGAAATCTGTACATATTTGTTTGCTGGTAACAAGTATTCCTGGTGATTCTTTGATTCCCTGTGTTCCCTGTGGGATATGTATTTGTATTTTTGTTTCTTTGCCTCATGTTACCACGAATAGCCATCCACGGCGGAGCCGGCACGATTTTAAGATCGGAGATGAGCCCTGCAAAAGAGCAAGCCTACAGAGCGGCTTTGAAAGAAGCCCTGACAGAAGGATATAATATCCTGCAGAAAAACGGCTCAGCAATCGACGCCGTGAGTTCCGCGATCGTAAGTCTTGAAAACTGCCCATTGTTCAATGCCGGGAAAGGATCGGTATTTAATGCGGTGGGAGGCCATGAGATGGATGCGGGCATTATGAACGGCAATGGGTTCAAAGCCGGAGCAGTAGCCGGCGTTAAGAATATCAAGAACCCGATCCTGCTTGCAAAAATGGTGATGCAAAATAGCGGGCATGTTTTTTTAATGGGCGAGGGTGCGGAAATATTTGCCCGGAATAATAATATTGAATTTGAAAATGACGATTATTTTTATGATGAGCTGCGCAATGAGCAATGGCAGAAAATTAAAGCGTCGGACACTTTCCAGATGGATCATTCATCCGAAAAAAAATTTGGCACTGTGGGGGCTGTGGCTATTGATTCTACGGGAAATCTTGCAGCCGGAACGAGCACCGGTGGAATGACAAATAAGCGTTTTGGAAGGGTAGGAGACAGCCCGGTTATAGGCGCTGGCACTTATGCCAATAATGATACCTGTGCCATTAGTTGCACCGGCCATGGAGAATTGTTTATCAGGGCTGTGGTGGCTCATGATATAAGTTGTTTGATGGAATATAAAGGCTTAAGCCTGAAAGAGGCCTGCGATCTCGTGGTTCATTCTAAGCTTGTGAATATTAACGGGGAAGGAGGCTTAATTGCCATCGATAAAAACGGAAACATAGAACTTCCTTTTAACTCGGAAGGGATGTACAGGGCCTGGATGAAAGCTGAAGATGATTTCGCGGTGGAAATCTATAAATAAATTTTTCCGGCTTCTGCTTTTACGCATGTGTTTTCACAGAAAATTAATGAAAACAAATTCTATAGTACATATAAGTATATTTTAAAATTAGATTCCTCCCAGCAACGTTTCTCCTTACCCGCCTATTTAAGTACATACTCTTTTTCCAATTCAAACACCCTGGTTTTTACATTATACCAGTTGCCGGCCTCCATGATATGCACGATAAGCCCTTCAATGCTTATGGGCTGCCCGTCTTCAATATCGGCAATATTATTATGACGCACATTACGCCCGTCAACGATAGTCACAGCGCCGCTGCCTATTGCTTGCAGCTCAGAGCCATTGCGAAAAATAACACCGGTGTCTTCACCCAATCCTAATCCGATGGCGCCGGGATTGGCCGCCACGGCTTGGGCCAGGCGCGAAAATCTTCCGCGCTTGTCGAAATGAGAATCAATGATTACTCCGGGAATAAATCCAAGGCCTGAGGTAAGCTTTACCTCGCCTTTTAAATGTGCCTGCCCGGCATTGCCCTCATAGATCATGGTGCTGCTCATGGCCATGGCTCCTGCACTGGTGCCGGCAATAATAAAGTTATCTTCCTGGTAGCGATGCACGATGAGGTCTAAAAAATCGGTGCCGCCGAAAATGGAAGATAAACGCAACTGATTGCCTCCACTGAACATAAGGCATTGGCAGGCTTTCAACCGTTCAATATATTCCGGCTTGGTTACATCAATCCTGTCGCGGATGCGCAGATGTCCTACGTTTTTATAACCCAGCTTGAGAAAAGCTTCATAGTAATTTTGTGCCACCTCATCGGGTATGGATGATGCTGTAGTGATCACCTCGATGCGCGCATCCTTGGACTCTAAAAAGTTAACGATATTTTTTAAGATACCGAGCTCCATAAAATTTAGCCGGTTGCGCTCTATTATTCCCGCTTCCAGGTCGGTGCCTTTATCTTCCGCACCTCCTACGGGTATAAGTATTCCGTTTATCATCCTTGAAAATATAAAAGAATAGTAACAGTTCTATAAAATGCTGTATACAATAAAGCGGAAAGCAAAGAATTTTTTAATGGAGGATGATAAATATTTTTCAACAGTTGTGGCAGCTTGTTTATAATTCTGCCCTATTCATGGCATAAAACATTGGTACAAAGAATAAGTTCCACTATTTTGCACTATTGTAAATATCTTTTTTATCTTGCACAAATTAAATTTCCGTGGATCATTGGCTTCGATTGTCCTTCGCTGACTCCGGATTTATAATTCCAATTTAATTCTGAATATATGAAGATCATCGATATCAAAGTAATGAAGGGCCCTAATTACTGGAGCGTGCGGCGCCACCATTTAATTGTGATGCGGCTCGACCTGGAAGAGATGGAAGAACGCCCTACAAATTTAATTGAGGGTTTTTTGGAACGTATGAAAGTGATGTTTCCTACGATGTACGAACATCGTTGCAGTGAGGACAAGCCGGGTGGTTTTTTCTACCGCGTGGAAACAGGCACCTGGATGGGCCATGTTATAGAACATATAGCGCTGGAGATACAATCGCTGGCGGGCATGGAATGTGGGTTCGGGCGCACCCGTGAAACAAGCGTAAAAGGGGTTTACAATGTGGTGTTCAGCTATTATGAACATAAAGCAGGCGTATTTGCAGCGGAAGCTGCGGTTCGTATCGCACAAGCATTAACCGATGGAACAGAATATGATTTGGCAGATGATATACAGAAGCTGCGTGAGATTCGTGAGAACGACCGCCTTGGCCCTTCAACAGGATCCATTGTGGAAGAAGCCATCAAAAGAAAAATTCCGTATATCCGCCTCAACGGGCGCTCGCTGGTGCAGTTGGGTTATGGCATCAATCAGAAACGTATCCAGGCTACCGTGGCAAGCACCACCAGCAGCATCGCCGTTGAAATAGCCTGTGACAAGGAAGACACAAAAAATATTTTAGAGGCGGCAGAGATTCCGGTACCCAAGGGACGTATTTGCACCGACCTGGAAGAGCTGGAAGCTGCGGTAAAAAGAATCGGGTATCCGCTGGTAACAAAACCAATCAATGGGAATCACGGAAAAGGAGCAACTACAAATTTAATGAACTGGGAAGAGGTGCTTCGCGGCTATCAGGCAGCACAGCTTTATTCACGCAAAGTTATTGTTGAAAAATTCATTCATGGTTATGATCATAGGGTGCTTGTGATCAATTATAAATTTGTGGCGGCAGCTAAGCGCACACCGGCGGCTGTTACCGGCGATGGCGAACATACCATCCAGGAATTAATTGATATTGTGAACCTGGATCCACGCCGCGGCTATGGCCATGAGAAAGTGCTTACTTCGATCAAGGTGGATGACTTCACGATGAATATTTTAATTGAAAAGAAACTGACGTTGGAAAGCATCCTGCCTAAAAATGAAGAGCTCTGGTTAAAACCTACGGCAAATATCTCCACAGGTGGAACAGCCACAGATATAACGGATATGGTGCACCCAAGCAATGTATTCATGTGCGAAAGGATTGCAAGGATCATCGGGCTTGACATCTGCGGTATTGATATCATGGGTCCCGACCTGAGTACGCCTATTGCTGAAAATGGCAGCTCGGTTTTAGAAGTGAATGCGGCGCCAGGGTTCCGCATGCATCTTGAACCTACAGAAGGTATCGGGCGCAATGTGGCCGAGCCGGTAATTGATATGTTATACCCTCCTGGGATAAGCGCCCGTATCCCCATTATTGCGATTACAGGAACGAACGGTAAAACAACCACCACCAGGCTGCTCGCGCATATTTTTAAGCATATGGGCCATAAAGTGGGCTTTACCACTACCGATGGAGTATATATTCAAAATCAGTTGATGTTACGTGGCGATTGTACCGGCCCCGTTTCAGCAGAATTTGTTTTAAAAGATCCTACCGTAGATTTCGCAGTGCTGGAATGCGCCCGTGGCGGCATTTTGCGGGCAGGCCTCGGATTTCATAATTGCAATATCGGCATCGTCACAAATATTGCCGCTGATCATCTAGGCTTGCAGGGTATTGATACGATGGAGCAGCTCGCCAGAGTGAAAGCGGTGATTCCCGAAAGCGTATTGCCCGGCGGCTATGCCATATTAAATGCAGATGACGACCTGGTTTATAATATGCATAAGGATCTTCGTTGCAAGGTCGCTTATTTCAGCATGGATGAAAATAACCGCCGAATTGTACAGCATGCACAGGAAGGTGGGCTCGCAGCAGTGTATGAGAATGGCTTTGTTACAATCATGAAAGGCACCTGGAAGATCCGCGTGGAGAAAGTGCTAAATATCCCGCTTACCTTTGGAGGCAAGGCGGAGTTCAATGTGGCCAATGTATTGCCTGCAATACTGGCGGCGCATATTAATAATATAAAGCTGGAAGACTTGCGCCTGGCTTTGCAAACTTTTATTCCATCAGCGGTGCAAACACCGGGCAGGATGAATATGTTCGATTTCAAAAATTTTAAAGTGCTGGTGGATTATGCGCATAATGCCCATGGGCTGAATGCCATCGGTAAGTTCATAGCGAAGATCGACGCCCCCTTAAAAGTAGGCATCATCGCGGGTGTTGGCGACAGGCGTGATGAAGACACAATATTGCTTGGCGAATACGCTGCAAGGATCTTCGATGAAATAATTATCCGCCAGGACCGAAACCTGCGCGGGAAAAGCGACCAGGCCATCATCGACCTCATGCTGAAAGGAATTTACAATATCGATAAAAATAAAAAAGTAACTGTCATCCAAAAAGAGTTGGAAGCAATTGATTTTGCCATTAAAAATGCCGTGAATGGAAGCTTTATCACTGTATGCAGCGATGTTGTGCCCGATGCTCTAGAGCAGATTATACAGTTTAAAGAAGCGGAGGGGTGAGGATGAATAATTAATAATTAAGAATGAAGAATGAATTCTGGAGTCCAGATGATATCCTCCTTATTTAATTGGCTCTTTGGGGCTCCCTTCTCCGAAAAGGGTGGACAAAAAAAAGCCGGTAACTTTCGCTACCGGCTTTTAACCATGAAAAACTTAACCAAAAGATTAAGCTAATTTAGCTATAGCTTTAGCTAACTTAGATTTTTTATTGGAGGCATTATTACGGTGAATAATCCCACGTTTTGCCAATTTATCCAACATACTTGAAGCTTTCAAAAACAAAGGGGAAGCTTCAGTTTTAGTTTTACTGTTACGTACCAGCTTCAAAACCGAACGGGTTGATTTCATCTGGTAACGGTTGCGTAAACGCTTTGATGCGCCACTACGGATACGTTTTATTGCTGATTTATGATTTGCCATTATTGCGCTATCTCTTTATTTAAGGGCGGCAAAAATACAAGATTTATCCAAATATTCAAATAATACTTTAAAAATAAGTCAAAAAAACAGCCAATAGCGTATCCTGTTTAAGATAAAGTGGCGTTCAGTGTGGATGAATAATTCTTAATTCTTAATATTTAACCTTTAATTCGTGAACCATGGATTGGCTGCATCATTTAACGGACTCAGAAGCGTTGCTTACCTATGGAGGCATTGCTGCTATCGTATTGGTGATATTTGCAGAAACCGGCCTTCTTATCGGCTTTTTTTTGCCGGGTGATTACTTTCTATTTCTGGCCGGCGCCTTTTGTGGCAGCGGCAAGCTGGAGATTGGCTACTTCCCATTGGTGATTTCAGTTTTTCTGGCTGCGGTCATCGGAAATTTTTCCGGGTATATGATAGGCCGGTACCTAGGTGAGAAGCTTTTCACCCGGGAGGAATCCTGGTTTTTCAAGAAATCCTACCTTGAACGTACCCGCTTGTTTTATGATAAATATGGCGCCCGTGCCCTGGTGCTTGGCCGCTTCCTGCCCGTTATCCGCACCTTCGTTCCCGTATTTGCCGGAGCCGTTCGCCTGGACTTTAAAAGGTTCGCCCTGTATAATGTGGTGGGAGGCGCCTTATGGGTGGGGGCCTTGATAAGCCTGGGGTATTATTTGGGTGATAGGTTCCCTCAGATATTTGATTATGCTATTTATATCATCATTGGATTCATTATTATCACCACATTCCCGTTGATAAGCACCATCAGGAACCTTAAAAATATAAAGATTCCCAAGAGCAAAGACGGAGTTTAATTTTGATTATAGGTTAATTTCTTACTTTTACCCTCTTAAACATGATCACACTTAATTAATATTATGCTTTTACGCTATCTGTGGAACAATGCAACGCCGACGATCCTTTCGTACTTCCTCTTCGCGTTAATTTTCTGCTTCCTGTTTAATGCTTTATTTTACAAATTCGCCAGTAATCTCGGCATACGTAATATGGATGAGAACGACCATATGCGATGGAGCAGGCAAAGCAAGCCCAGCATCGGCGGAATCACTTTTTATATCGTTTTTCTTTTATCTATTTTCGGCTATGTTGTAATTAATCCCAATTATACGCTGGGAGCTGATACTAAATTTGGCTTCGACCTGCATTCGCTTGGATTTACCCTGGGAGTCACAGTAGGATTTTTAATAGGGCTGGCTGATGATGCTTATAATACCAACCCCACACTAAAGCTTATTGGTCAATTTTTATGCGCGAATATCTTAATCATGAGCGGTTATGTGATCTGGGCTGTACCCAATCATTTTATGATTAATTATTTCATTACCACCCTCTGGATCGTGGGCTTGATGAATAGTATTAATTTATTGGATAATATGGATGGGGCTGCCGGCGGCGTCGCCTTATGCATTATTGGATCGTGTATAATCCTACTCAATGTGTCGGGACACCAGGATGACTTTATGAAAATTGTACTGTTTGGCGTGATGGCTGCTTTGATCGCCTTTCTTTATTTTAATATCTACCCATCCAAAATATTTATGGGCGACACAGGGAGCCAGTTTTTAGGTGTCTTCCTGGCGGGGATAAGCATACAATACCTTTGGGGGGTGAATTATCCAGGTGGGGCTGCAATACAGGTGAAGCAATTTTTGGTGCCTGCGTTATTTTTTATTATTCCTTTAACTGATACGGTAACGGTTTTCTTCTGGAGGATCAAACGCGGCCAATCACCAAGCATGGGCGGTACAGACCATATCACACACCACCTTTTTTATAATGGATTAACCGAACGCCAGGTATTATTGGTTTTGTCGGGGGTTACATTAATCTCTTCGGGATTAGCGACCTGGATGATTGTCTTAAATGAATGGAGCACGATGCAGCTGCTTATGCTGATCAGCTATAGCGTGGTGGTATTCGGGCTTTTCCAGTTTTTTTATATTCGTGGCGCCTCCCGGAAACCTGTAGAGAAAATAAAGAATCCGGAAACAGTAAATGAGATTTAATGAAACTTTACCTCCGCATTCGTTATCTGTTCGACTGGTTATTTGCATTGGCGCTGCTTCCCATTCTTATCCCTTTGTTTTTCATCATCAGCTTCATCCAGTTTTATGTATTTGAAGAAGTTTTATTTACACAAGAACGAAGCGGTTTAAATGGTGAAATATTCACCTTATTCAAATTCAAAACCATGAACGACGATGAATCAAAAACAGAAACGGAACGCATCCCAGCCTGGGGAAGATTTTTACGTAATTCAGGACTTGATGAATTGCCACAGGTTTTAAATATTTTGAGTGGAAGCATGGTTTTTATCGGCCCGCGTCCTTTGCTCCCTCAATATGATAATTTATATTCAACCGAACACAGAAAACGATTAGAGATTAAACCCGGAATCACCGGTTATGCACAGGCAATCCATCGCAATAATACCAGCTGGCAGCAGCGGTTTGGTGATGATGTTTTTTATGTTAAAGAAGCATCATTAATTTTGGATCTGGAGATCATTTATAAAAGCGTAATGCAAATTTTATCCGGGAAAGAGCAGGATATTTTACCCCCGTTTGATGGGAGTGGGGATGAGTCGACGACTTCGTGATGGTGGATTAGCTCCCTGTGCATGGGTTTATTAACCACTTCTCATCTGTATTTTGCATTCATTCCTTCCTTCCTTCCTTCCTTCATTCTTTCATTCCTTCCTTCATTCTTTAATTAAGGTTAACTCGCTCCAATCCACGCCATCAACCCCACACCCACTTTCAGCGCTTCTTCTTCAATATCAAAAGTAGGGGTATGCACAGAAGATATAATTCCGCGGGCTTCATTACGTGTACCTAAACGATAAAAGCAGCTGGGCACTTCCTGTGAATAGTAAGCGAAGTCCTCAGCAGCCATCCATATATCAAGGTCAATAACATTTTCAACTCCTAAATATTCCTGTGCGAGCGATTTATTCTTCGCTGTCAGGGTTTCATCATTATATAAAAAAGGATAGCCTTTCCGTATTTCAAATTCACAGGTGCCTCCCATCGCTTTAGCCAGGTCCTCCGCCATTTGTTTCATGCGTATATGGGCTTCCGTTCTCCATTTCTCATCTAATGTGCGAAAGGTTCCTTCAAGGTATACTTCATTAGGGATCACATTGGTAGCACCATTAGCAATCACTTTCCCAAAGCTAAGCACACTCGGAATGATAGGGTTGGCTACCCTGCTTACAATTTGCTGTAAGGCCACTATGATATGCGAGGTAATAAGCACCGGATCGATATTAAAATGTGGCATGGCCCCATGTCCTCCCTTGCCTTTAACCGTTACATAAAGTTCATCGGTGGACGCCATATACAAACCGCTGCGGAAGCCAACCTTGCCCGCAGGAATCTGAGGCATCACATGTTGACCGTGCATAAATTTAACCTCGGGGTTTTGCAATACACCCTCTTTGATCATCAGGCTGGCGCCCCCGGGAAGCTTTTCTTCGGCAGGCTGAAATACCAATTTGATAGTGCCTTCCCATTCACTTTTTAATTCGTTAAGAATTTGTGCCGCACCTAATAATGAGGAAGTATGTGCATCATGGCCGCAGGCATGCATCACTCCTTCATTCTTGGATTTATAAGTTACATCATTGATTTCTGTTATCGGAAGGGCATCCATATCAGCGCGTAATGCACGAATTTTACTCCTCGGATTTTTGCCTTCAATAATTCCAACAACCCCATATCCTCCAATATTTTTTTCGTGCGCAATTCCGAGATTTGTTAAACAAGCACTAACAAAAGCAGAAGTTTTTTCTTCTTGAAACGAGAGCTCCGGATTGGAATGTAAATGTCTCCTGTATTGTACAATATCAGGATAGAGTTCGTCGGCACGTTTTTGTATTTTGCTCTTTAAATCCATTGGTTCCATTAAAATTATTTTAACAGTTCATCAATAGTTACCTGGGCTACGCTATGATATCCTGGCCGTGCATGGGCGTAAATCTTTTTTGCAAACACCTTACCTTCTTCCGTTTTAACCAATGCTTTATAAAGAGGGACAATAAATTTTCTCCGGCCTACATTCATCAGGAATATTTCCAATTGGGCTTC
>JBBRJE010000086.1:0-9567 GCA_038219845.1 Bacteroidia bacterium | reverse complement strand
ATCGAGCGGTTCGCCTTCCATTACTTTTATCACAGCGCTTATATAATAGTTCATATGATAAACCAGGCTGGCGATAGTATTGAGTGAATAGAGTTTTGTTGTTGCATATTGCCAGCTTAGTCCCGACAAACTATCTTTTATATTGGAGCAGGTCCAGTTGCCTCCAAAATAAATCTCTCGGAGATGCTTTGCGATCTGATGGGTTAATTTCATATTGTACAGAATAGGAGCAAGTATAGATTCATGAATTTCTGAATAGCAAAATTATATTTTTTATTTTTATTTCAGTTCATCCAACTCAAAAAGGGTGCATCCCAAATTGTCGCTTCATCGTTTTTAAAAGAGCCGTTAGGCTCGGGTCATTTTGTTACCACGGACTTCAGTCCGTGGAAAGATGCGCCTCCTGATTACAAGAGCCGTAGGCTCGGATCATGTATGACCAGCGGTATATCTTCACAAACTAATATGACCCGAGCCTAAGGCTCTCAGTGATTCTTGCCGTTTTGTCCACGGACTGAAGTCCGTGTTTACAAAATGACCCGAGCCTACGGCTCTCTGATTTTAAGCGAATACATCAAATCCCGATTAACGGATTTTTTCTAAATGACAATTTGGGATGCACCCTTCAAAAATCTATTATCCTGAAGTTGTGTTTGTTAAGCTAAGGGCGCCGGCAACTAAATAATTCTGCATCTTTGTATTATGGAAAAGAAAAAAAAGAATTCTAAAAAAGTCAATCCGATACCCAAAGGGATGCGTACTGTAACACCTTATTTACTTACTGATGATGCCGAAGGCTTAATCAAATTCATGAAGAGCGCTTTTGGCGGGGAACTCACTTATAGTATGAAGGCAGATGGAAAAATAATGCATGCAACGGTTAAAATTGGTGATTCAATTGTGATGACAGCCGATGCTCCGGCACCCTATAATCCTATGCCATGTCAGCTCTATCTCTATATTGAAGATGTGGATGCTGTGTAGAGGAAGGCGATCAAGGCAGGCGGCATTTCCCTACGGGAGCCGGTCACTGAATTTTATGGCGATAGGTCGGCGGCAGTGAAAGATACCTGGGGTAACCACTGGTGGCTGGCTACTCATGTGGAAGACGTAAGTGAAGAAGAAATGAAGAAGCGTAAAAAGGAATTTCGCAAACAACAAACGGAGAAATCAATCCAAACAAAATAATAATACTTATTCTTCATATCTGAAAATTATGGATCTTATCCTGAGTTCCTTGATCATGTAGAATTTGGATTTATCTTGGTTTTATTTTTAATTTTTGCAGGATTTGGTCTTCTTATTCGTTGCCGAGTTGTCAATAGTGTAATTTGTTGCAATAAATTCTTCATCAATAATTTCAAACCCATTAAGGAATTGGAATGAACCCAAGGTCTCTTCGCACGAAACCTTCCGATGGAAGGAAAGGCAAACTCTCTTTTAATCTACCCACGAATTCTTCCTATCGGAAGATAATACAGGTACACTGATAAATCAAAGCTTTAACCCCGACACATCAAATTCGGAATTACCGTCCTTTGCCAGTACTGTCTTAGGTACCAAAGCATATCATTTTATGCTATACCTGATGCCATTTCCCTACCTTTGCCGATAATATGCATAAAAGCGGATTTGTTAGTATTATCGGCGCACCTAATGCCGGGAAATCAACCCTGATGAATGCCATGGTGGGCGAGCGTTTGAGCATTATCACCCCAAAGGCTCAAACAACAAGACATAAAATAATCGGTATTGTGAACGGTGATGATTACCAGATTGTATTTACGGATACGCCGGGTATTATTGCGCCAGCCTATACGCTGCATAATGCCATGATGAAAGCTGTGGATGAAGGAATAGCAGAAGCCGACCTGGTGCTCTATGTTGTTACAACGGAAGAAGCGCAGCCTGACCTCGCCGTAGCTGAGAAATTGAATAACGTAAAAAGCCCATTGGTAGTGTTGCTTAACAAAATTGACTTAAGCGCGCAGGAAGAGGTAATGCATAAATTGAAAGCATGGCAGGATTTATTTCCCAAAGCACAGATACTTCCGATTTCCGCCTTAAATAAATTTAATCTGGATGGAGTGAAACAGATCATCCTGAGCCATCTCCCCGAATCGCCACCGTATTTTGATAAAGATCAATTGACCGACAAATCACAGCGCTTCTTTGCTGCGGAGATCATCAGGGAGAAAATATTTTTATATTATAAAAAGGAAATCCCCTATAGCACCGAAGTAGAAATTTATAGCTTCAAGGATGAACCTAACTTAATCACTATAGATGCTTATATCTATGTGCTGCGGGAAACCCAGAAGAAAATTGTGATCGGTAATAATGCCATCGCCATAAAAAGTGCCGCTACGGCTGCGCGCAAAGGCCTCGAGAATTTTTTTCAAAAAAAGGTGATGCTTAAAACCCTGGTTAAAGTGAAAGCCAATTGGAGAAATAATAGCGCCAGCATTAAGAATTTCGGGTATGATATTTAGTATCGTAGGGGAAATATTAAAAAAATGTAACTTTTGATAATTTTTATGTAATACTTAATTTATTGAACACCATCATCTTTGTATCCATATATTTAATTAAGCACTAACAATTAATTAATAAATAAAATGGATATTCAAAAGCACCGTACAATTTTTTTATTAGTATTATTCACCGTTATTTTTAGCTCTTGCAGTGCCATCGCAGGGATTTTCAAAACCGGTATGGGTGTGGGAATATTCCTGGTGGTGATGGTGATCGTAGTCATAGGAATCGTAGCGATGAAGGCAAAAAAATAATTTTCTGAGAGAACCCTTAATTTTCAAACACTAATACACTACTATCATGCTTAAATGGGCCGCAACATTTTTTCTAATTGCCATCGTAGCCGCAATTTTCGGATTTACAGGCATCGCAGAAGGCGCAGCGTCAGTCGCTAAAACATTATTCTTTATTTTCCTTGTCCTGATGCTTTTATTCGGGATATTGGGAATCACTATTTTTAAAAAGTAGAATGATCGCTTTTTAATCACCCTGATCTTTAAAGATTAAATAATTGTCTCTGCTGTATGGCAGGGACATTTTTTTTGCCAGCCAGCTATTCCTTTCTGGCAGGAAGCAGTATAGAAAACAGCAAGAGTTCCGTATCCTCACCAGGCAATTTTATTTTATTCTCGAAGCTTAAGCCCAGCTTTTCCAAAAGATGGATTGACCGGGTATTCTCATCCGTTGTAATGGCAACAATTCTTTTTAAGCTTAAACTTTGGGCGGAATTTAATATGGCCATTGCCGATTCATAAGCATATCCCAGGCCTGAATATTGTGGCAGGAATGCAAAGCCCAGGTCAATATCTGCCAATGTATCCCGCTTGATAAGACCGCAAATTCCAAGGGCGCTATCATCCGTTTTTAATTTGACAAGGCAAAGACCAAATCCATTCTTAGCATAACTTTTAGCAGGTCCGTTCAGAATATAATTCCGCGCATCTTCCAATGATTTAATTCCGCGGTCGCCAATGAATTGCAGCCATTCCGGCGTGTTGACGAGCTCGAAAATAAATTCAGCATCGTTCGTTGTAAGCGGGCAGATGGTTAAACGATCAGTTTCAATATTATTCAATGGGACATATATTTTTACAAATGTATCTTTTCTTTTAACAGCATAATAATTGGTACCGTAGAAATAAAATTAATATCTTGCAACAAATGGTTCTAACAAAACAATGAATAATATATCTTAAAGCTATATGAGATGAAATTTACATTAATGTTTTGCTTCGTATGCATTATTAATTTAGTAATTGCCCAGGAGCCCCGGCTGATAATGCCTATGGGACATACAGACCATGTTAATACAGCACGTTTCAGTCTTACAATTTGAATTCCAGGAGACAGTGGATAAAAAAGAAGAGATGGCAATGAAGATTGTAGATGAAGTACAGGGTTTTTTGAGTAGGTAGAGTTGCAAATGCTCAAGCTTTAGCATTACCTCCAAAATTGTTACACTTGAATTACATTCCCCGAATCTTTATCTTTGTAATCTTTAAATTCTAAAACCAATCATAAAGAATGAACAAAATTCACATTCATTGTTTTACCATAATATTTCTGCTCATTGCAAAATTTTCTTTCCCGCAAACCCAGGTAACCTTTTATACCAGCATGGGAAATTTTGTGGTTCAGTTGGAGGATAAAAAAACGCCGGTCACCACTGCTAATTTTATTAAGCTTGTGAATCAGAAATTCTATGACGGACAGATTTTCCACCGGGTGGTTAAAAATTTTGTGATTCAGGGAGGCGACCCTACAGGCACCGGAAATGGTGGGCCCGGTTATACCATTGCCGATGAATTTGATTCCCTGAGCAATGTGCAAAAAACCATTGGAATGGCCAATGAAGGTACGCCACATTCCAGTGGAAGCCAGTTTTATTTTAACCTGGTGAATAATTTATCGCTGGACCATCGTTATTCTGTTTTTGGGAAAGTGATCAGCAATTTCGTTGTGGTGCAAAATATAGGAAAAGTAATAGTGGATTCCGCCGACAGGCCCAAAACCAAAGTATATATGGATAGCCTGCGAATAACAGCGCCTTCGGGCATTATAGAAAAATACCAAGAAATATTTTTTGAAGCTTATCCCAATCCTTTGAAGCTGGAAAGCACGATGTTCATTTATTCAATTAATTCTGCAACAGCAGGGCTTATTATCTATAATCAAATTGGGGATTTGGTTTATTCAGGAACCTATTTTTTAGAGGAAGGCAGAAATCCTATCTCACTGGCCAATCTCACGGGGATGAATTGCACCAAAGGAATTTATTATTTCGTGCTCTCGGAAGGAAAAAATATTACAAAGCAAAGATTTATATTTTTCTAATTTTCCTCTACAAGAAAATCCATAATAGAATTTCGAACACAAATAAAAAGCCCCGGATTCTTGAATCCGGGACTCGCTATTTTTCATATTATAAAGAATCCTTTCACTAAAGAGAGGTGTTTTTTTCTATCTAATTACCCTGCTAATGCAAATAGGAAGCCAATTAAAAACAAAGCTATAATGGCATATTTCTAAATGAAGAATTCGAAATCATGGCATTGTGGCGCAATGTAATCAACTAAAATGTTCTTGCTGCCCTCACATGATAGGTATTCGTTTTCAGGTCGGAACTTTTGAAACCCGAATCAAAGGCCAGGCTCCAGGCATTATTATTATCTTCTTCTGTGGAGCTCCAGTAAGGGTAGTCTGCGAAACCACCGATACCACTTTTCTTCAGGTTTTTGTACATCAGGTTAAGCTCATCTCTGGAAGGTAAGTACCAGTCGTCGTAGCCGGCGGCGATTAAATCGTCGCATATTTTAGCGGCATAAGTCCCGGCGCCTTGCTTTGATACGATTAATGCGGTATTGGCTTTTCCTGAACCAAGGAAAGCATCGGTGGCGGTGGTTTGCACCGAGCCACCATTATTCCATTTCACTGAAGCCGACTGATCTGAGGACGAAGAGATCAGGCCATGCTCGCCGGTAATATCAAGGTAGGCGATTATACCACCCCCGAAATTTTGCCCTACAGCCTTTGGAGGATAGGTACAAGATCCGTCATCTACAGTGGCCTTGGCGTTATACGTGAGCGAATTGGGATCCATGCACCCCTTAACTGCTTTCTTTTTACAGCTGCTTAGCGTAATGATAAAAAAGGTGAGGCAGAATGCCAGGACTAAAGGTAATTTATTTTTCATTGGTGAGGCAATTAATTCCGATGTATATGGCTTCGGGAGCGCCCCTGTTTTAAATGCCTGTGCAGGTCAGGCCCGTTTTTTATAATGGTAGCTGGCTCCATTCGCAGGAATTTAAGGATCCTGTAAGAATTATATTTTATTACAGGCAAATATATAAATTTAGGAAATATGATTACAGGCAAATACATTTGTCGGGATAAATCGATGAAACTCCTTCTAATTTAAAAATGATATGCTCGTCGATAAAGAATTGATACATATTTCCGATCTGCGTCTTTTAGAAATCTCAAAAGATGCGGAGCAAAGGGATAAATTTATAGTAATCAAATCAGTGCCTATGGAACGTAGGCTTCTTGAATCACTGATCGACCTGGTTCCAATTTATATTGCATCGATGCTTATTACAATGAATCCGGGTCGCGGAGGCTTTCTCTTAATTTATTTTTTATATTATTTTTTGTCGGAAGGGATATTTGGAACAAGCTTAGGAAAAAAGATACTGCGGCACCAGATTGTAAACTCCCGGTTCAAAGGAATTAATTTAGGGAATGCCTTTCTCAGAACCCTTGGCCGATTCATACCCCTGGAGCCCTTCTCCTGCTTAGGCGATTATAGCTGGGGTTTACATGATAAGATTTCCAGGACCTTCGTTATTACTGAGAGCGAATATCATCGAATAAATTATTTGTTATAGATAATCCTTAGGGTTATTCAGAATTTGAGGTGCTGTAGACACTATTCTTAAGCTCAAGCTTATTTAAGTATTAGTGAAAGGGTTATGATTGTTCAAATTTTGAATATAAGAATTGCTGAAATGGCAATATTTTTTGTGCTTCTTAGTGTTCTTCATAACTACGTGGTTAAAAAACATTTAGAATTCTAATGCTATCAAATTGCTAATAAGCCCGGATGTCAATTGTCAATTGTCCATTGTCCATTGTACTTAATTTCCCTAATTTCACGCCCTTATGAAATTGTTTTTACTCGATGGCATGGCGCTTATTTATCGTGCCCACTTTGCCTTTATCAATAGTCCCAGGGTTACAAGCTATGGCCTGAACACTTCCGCTGTTTTTGGCCTGACCAATACATTGCTTGACGTATTAAAAAAACAAAAGCCTTCACATATAGGGGTTGTTTTCGATACCGCTGCACCTACCGAAAGGCATATAGAATTTGAAGCTTATAAGGCCCATAGGGAAGCCATGCCAGAAGACCTTAGCAAAGCCATTCCATTCGTTTTTCGCCTGCTCGAATCGCTGGATATACCAGTGATCACGATGGATGGCTATGAAGCGGATGATATCATTGGTACCCTTGCGCTGGAAGCAGGGGCACAGGGAATAGAAACGTATATGATGACCCCGGATAAAGATTTTTGCCAGCTGGTACGTCATAATGTTTTTATTTATAAACCCGGTAAATTTGGGAGTGAAGATGAAATACTTGATGAGGCCAAAGTGAAATTGAAATGGGAAATAGATGATGTAAAAAAAGTGATCGATATCCTTGGCCTTTGGGGCGACTCTGCAGATAATATTCCGGGCATTCCGGGGGTAGGGGAGAAGACGGCCAAGAAACTGATCCAGGAGCATGGCAGCATGGAAACGATATTTGAAAATGTAGATAAGCTTAAAGGCAAGCAGAAGGAAAATTTCATCAATTTTAAAGAGCAGGGATTGCTCAGCAAACGGTTGGCGACCATTAACCTGAGTGTGCCGGTGAAGCTTGAACATTACGACCTGGAAATCCGCCCTTTTAATAAGGAAAAGGTAGAAGCTTTTTTTCACGAGATGGAATTCCGGACTTTAAGCAAAAGGATTTTTGGAAGCGGCGAAGTGGTTTCTTCCCAGGGCGATTTATTTTCTACACCCTCGGAGCAGGCAGCAGCCAGCCCAGGGGAGGAAGAGGTGAAGCTTTCGAATTTGAAAACCATTGCAGAGGTGGTTCACGATTATAAAACTGCTTCAACAAAGGAAGAGCGGACAGCTTTGGTGAATGATCTTATGCTCCAGCCCAGGATATGCTTCGATACGGAAACTACAGGCATTGATGCCGTGGTTGCGGAAATTGTAGGCCTTTCTTTCAGCTATGAAAGTTTTAAGGGATTTTATATTCCCATGCCCGAAAACCAGGATGAGGCCCGGGCGATATTAAATGAATTCCGCATTATTTTTGAAAATGAGACGATTGAAAAAATTGCGCAAAATATCAAATATGACTATATGATTTTATTGCGCTATGGTATAGAGGTTAAAGGATTAATGTTTGATACGATGCTGGCGCATTATTTAATCGAGCCCGACCAGCGTCATAATATGGATGCCATGAGTGAGAATTACCTGGGCTATTCACCGGTAAGCATTGAAACCCTTATCGGCAAAGGCACAAAGCAATCAAGCTTTCGTTCGGTACCTATTGATAAAGCCACCGAATATGCCGCCGAAGATGCAGATATAACCTGGCAATTGAAGCTGATATTGGAGAAGGATAAAAATTTCTCACCCGTTAGAAAAGTTTTTGATGAAGTGGAAATTCCTTTGGTGCCTGTGCTGGCCAATATGGAGCTCGAAGGGGTGAAGATAGACCGCGGGGTGCTGGATATAATCAATGAAGAATTAAAAACAGACCTGGCACATTTAGAGCAGGAGATTTATAAATTGAGCGGAGAAGTTTTCAATATTGCCTCTCCTAAACAATTGGGCGTGATTCTTTTTGAAAAATTAAAGCTTGATCCGAAAGCAAAAAAAACAAAGACAGGGCAATACCAAACCGGCGAAGATGTTTTACAATTCCTGGCCTACGAGCATGAGATTGCCAAACGCCTGATGGAGTACCGTGAATATTCGAAATTAAAAAGCACCTATGTGGAAGCATTGCCCTTAATGATTAACCCGGCAACGGGCAGGGTGCATACCAGCTTCAACCAGGCGGTGGCCGCCACAGGGCGGTTAAGCAGTAATAATCCCAACTTGCAAAATATACCAATACGTACCGAACGTGGAAGAGAAGTACGCAAAGCTTTTGTGCCCCGAAATGAGGAATTCACATTTTTAAGCGCGGATTATTCTCAGATTGAATTGCGAATTATCGCAGCACTTGCCAATGATGAAAGTATGCTACAGGCGTTTAAAGATAAGATCGATATTCATACGGCTACGGCTTCCAAAGTATTCGGTGTTACAATAGAGGAGGTGAACAAAGATATGCGTCGGAAAGCCAAGAGCGTGAATTTCGGCATCATCTATGGCATCTCTGCCTTCGGATTGGCCGGTCAGCTTAGCATTACGCGGGGTGAAGCCAAAGAAATCATTGATACGTATTTCGCACAGTTTCCGAGCATTCGAAATTATATGCACGATAATGTTCAGTTTGCCCGCGAACATGGCTATGCCCAAACTATTTTAGGGCGTCGGCGTTACCTGCGCGATATTAACAGCGCCAATGCGGTGGTGCGTGGCTTCTCCGAAAGGAATGCCATCAACGCTCCCATCCAGGGCAGCGCTGCAGATATGATCAAAGTAGCGATGATCAATATACATCATGAACTTAAAAACAGGAATATGAAATCGAAAATGCTATTACAGGTTCATGATGAGTTGGTATTCGATGCGCATAAAACAGAGCTCGATGAATTAAAAGAAATTATCCATTCTAAAATGGTTACCGCGATTCCGATGAATGTGATTATCGAAGCGGAGATGGGCACGGGGGACAACTGGCTGGCGGCGCATTAGGACAGGTATAGGGGGGAGGTCTAAAGTCTTAAGTATTAAGTATAAAGTAAATACAGCGTTGTATTATTTAGAAGAGGTTTCTGGGGGGGTGAAGGTATAAGG
>JBBRJE010000085.1:0-9816 GCA_038219845.1 Bacteroidia bacterium | reverse complement strand
GGATGAGGCATTTGCTACCCCAGATCAATTGGATATCACGGATTTCTACAAAACGAAAACATTACCTTCACTCTCATTTACGGAGACAGATTTTACGGCACAAACTACAGGAACGGTAAAAAATTATTTCGGCACCGGCAGCGGCAAATGGAGCTTTGATAATAATGATTACCCTACCAAATTATATATTAACTATTCCAATAGTCAGAAAGATACATTTTTGTTGGGTGGCACAATCCGGCAGACAGATTCCACATTAAAGCTGAAGAAAACCTATTACTACAACAAAAACGGTGTCCGGAAAATCGCCTATTCCTATATCTGGGAATTTGGAAGACAACAATAAATATTAATACCCTGAAAATTATAAGATGAAAAAATTAATTTCAATACTCGCAATCACTTTCAGCGCATTCATTCATGCAGGCGCCCAGGCGGCATGGATCGAACCCGGTCCAACAACGGATGTCACCTCGGTATGCAGGATTTATGTAGATCTGGCCAAAGTCACCAATAAATCACTAGATGGCCTTACAGGACCTTTCTATATCTGGACCTGGAATCCCAGGGAGCTTCCGGCAAACGACCCGAACGTGAATGGCACCGGTTCGCAGCCTTGGAAAAGTTCCAATGAAAATTTAAAGATGACACCGGATCCATCAAAAGGGCCTAAAGTATATTATTATGAAATGATCCCTACTGATTTTTATGGTGTTACCAAAGGGGAGGTATATAGCAAAGGAATTTCCTTATTGGTGAAACCCAAAGACGGTGGTGGTTTCGGAGGGCCGGATTTCAAAACGGAAGATCTTAATATAAAAGTGCTGGCGCCTATAGAAAGGGATACAATTTATACCTTACCCAAATGTGCTTTTACCGATGAGATCGTAACCATCATGTATAATAACCCCGTAGAACGTAATGCTGCCATGCGTAACCTCGATGCGAACGACTGTTACCTCTATATTAAAGTTACACTTAATGATACTACCACCATTGAAAAAGCACCCTTTTTCGATGTGGGAACGGTGCCAGCCTTGAAAATGACCAGGATCAACGATGGTCAGTTTGCAGGCCAGTTTAAATTAACGATGATCCCAAGAGAATTGCTTGGAATCCCCACGGGCAAAACCATCACTTCAGCAGAATTCATTGTAAGGCGCCAGCTATTCAATGGCGGAGCCGACAGAAGCGCGGGAAATAAAGATCCGAAATATTTTGAATGCAAATAATTTTTATATATATTTACCACTTCAAACCTATTATACTTTAAGATATGAAACGATTTCTACTTTTGTTAAGCGCTATTCTGATGCTTAATCTAGCCAATGCTACCACGGTTCTTTTTGCGGTTGATATGACCGGGCAAACCGTAAGTTCCAATGGAATGCATATTGCAGGCGACTTCCAGGGATGGAGCCCATCAGCTTCTGCCATGTCGCAGATACCTGCAACCCAAATTTATTATTTTGCTTTTACTACTACCACCCCCGGTAAAATTGAATACAAATATGTAAATGGAAACGACTGGAGCCTTCCAGGAGGAACACCTGAGAGTGTACCAACCGACGCACAGGTAGGCGGCGGTAATTCCAACCGCTGGTATAATGTGGATACAACAATGTCTAAAGATACCGTATTGGTTTCATGGCAGGGACTTAGTTCCAGCGCCTTAGCCATTTATGGATACAATAAACAATACGTGCGTTTGCGCGTAAATATGGCTAAAGTGGCTACTATTGATCCTGCAGGCGTTTTGGTTGCCGGCGCATTCAATGGCTGGAGCGACCGCACGAAAATGCTAAACTTGGTGTCATCTGGAAAAGTATACGAAGCACAATTCTGGCTCGATTCAAAGGCTTATGAATTTAAATATAAAAATGGCCCCAGTGGATGGGAAAGTGTACCTAGTGCATGCGCCACCAACGGCAACCGTTCGATCACTGTCGCGACAGCAGCCATCGTCCTTACACCGGTATGTTTTAGCGAATGTGCCAATTGTGTATTAAATCTTCCAAAATATAGTGTGACTTTCAATACTGATATCTCAGAAGAAGTAGCCTGTGGCACTATCGACTCGGTGGATGTTACCGGTGGTAATATATTATTAGGCAACTGGGGCAGCCCCGGCCAGAGAATGACCAAGGTAGGAGCAACTAATACATATACCTTAACCATCAATAATTTTGATAGCGGCACAACAATAGATTACAAATACCGTGTATGGAGTAAAGGAGTGGTAGCATGGGAACAAGTAGGCTGGACCACCAGTGGCAACCGGAGTTTAACTATTGTTTCAAGCACAACTTTACCCGTGAATTGTTTCGGAAAAAAAACAACCTGCACTACGCCACCCGCCATGTCGAAGGTTACTTTTAAAGTGGACTTTGCCGGTAGCAGCATTACCCCGGGATCAAAAATTTATTTGGTTGGCCGCGGCAATAATACCTGGCTGAAAGGCGCTACTGGTGGAAAAATAGAAATGACCCCGGTGAGTGGCACAAGTGGCAAAGCTTACCAGGTAGTTATCGATTCAATATGTCCGGGCACAATCTATTATAATTTCGCCAATGATGCCACGGATGAAGTATACGATACCGCGGCAGCAGCCAGAACCTGCTTGTCTGCATCAGGTATCGGTTACCAGAGAGTTTATCAGCGTCCGGCCGGAGCCTCTACCGTGTATTATGTATTCGGTAAATGTACTTTGGGTAAATCACTGATTGATTATTATGGAAGAAATGAAAATTTCCGCATGTATCCAAATCCAATGACAAATTCCACTTCCATCGAAGTTGGAACAGGAAATTATACCGTGAATATTATTGATATCACCGGTAAGGTAGTGCGTTCTTATAAAGATATCACAGGCAGCATCAAAATAAATAAAGGAGATCTTTCTACCGGTATTTATATTATCGATGTTACAGGAGCCAACACGCATACAGTAGAAAAATTAAGCATTAATTAATACGCATCATATTATAAAAAAAGTCTTTCCACTTGTGGGAGGACTTTTTTTTTAAGCAGTATTTTCTTCACGACGCCAACCATCTAATGAGAAAGATTTTTTATTATTTAGTCCCTGTATTGCTGCTGGTTGGCATCGGAATAATCATTAAATTTAAGATGAATAAGCATACTGGTGACTTAAAGAATAAAATAAAAAAATGGGAGCCCCAATTTCCTCATGCTGTCAGTTACCAGGTGTTCGTCCGTTCGTTTGCCGATGGCAATGGCGATGGCATTGGTGACCTGGAAGGCATACGCAAAAAACTTCCTTACCTGAGCGACCTGGGTATCGGAGCGATATGGCTTACTCCAATTTTTGAATCCCCCACCTACCATAAATATGATATCGTTAATTACTCTAATATTGATAAAGAGTATGGCAATTTAGGCCAGCTGAAAGATTTAATTACAGAAGCCCATAAGCTCAGGATTAAAATCATTCTTGATTTTGCAGCCAACCATACCAGCACCGCACACGAATGGTTTAAAGAGGCAGTAAAAGGCAATCCGGAATATAAAGAATTCTATAACTGGAGCTCCGACCCCTCTGAATGGAATAAAGAGCCCGATCACTGGCATTGGGTTGACGACAATAGGAAAGGCGCCGAAAAATATTATGGAATGTTCTGGCGGGGCATGCCCGATCTGAATTATGATAATGAAAAGGTACGCACAAAAATTATTGAGGCCGCAAGTTACTGGATCAGTGAATGCGATATCGATGGCTACCGGCTTGATGCCGCCAGCCATATTTATCCTTATCCGCTGAGAGAAAAAAATCATTTATGGTGGAAACAATTTGCTGATTCCATGCGTAAAATAAAACCTGATTTCTACCTGGTCGGAGAAATGTGGGGAGGAGATACGCTGATTGCTCCTTATTTAAAATCGGGCTTCAATGCAGGATTTAATTTTGATCTGTGGTTTAATATTAAAGCTTCTTTACAAAATGAACATGACGAAATCTGCCCGAAGCTATTTGCAGCCTATAAGAATTATGCTGCTGCTAATTTAAATTTCAGTGATGCAATTTTCTTATCTAACCATGATAATCCCAGGATCATGGATGAGCTCAATGGCAATAAGGACAAGGCCCGGCAGGCAGCGGCAATACTCTTTACACTACCTTATACGCCTTATGTTTATTATGGCGATGAGCTGGGTATGTTCGGTCCGAAGCCCGACGAACATATACGCGAGCCATTTTTATGGCAAGCCGCCGATCCTGCTTTATGCAAATGGGAACCCAATTTTCATAATGCTAAAACAACAGATCTTAACCGGCAAAAGGATGATCCAATATCGATTTATAATACGTATAGGAATTTGATTCAATTGCGAAACCACGATGTGATTTTAAATGATGGCCAATTAATTGAGTCGGCAATTAAAAAAGAAGGCATACTGAGTTATATAAGGCAAATTGGTGAAATAAAATACCTGGTGCTTCATAATTTAACTTCAAAAGAAATTGAGCTGGATCCGGGAGCCGGATTCAATCAGGAGATAAAAATAATTTATAAATCGGGCGGGGATTTTGAAATTATAGCACATGAGTTGAAGTTTCCAAAATACAGCACAATAATAATTCAGAATTAAAAAGCACTGTCGTTTAGTTACGTATTTATTAATGTAAAATCGGTTCAGGTTTCCGCTTCACGGAAAGAAATGCATTTTAACACAAAGAGCACAGAGATTAAATACAATGAGGGCGCAGAGGAAAACAATTATAGATTTACACCTGCATTTCTCGGTGCCCTTCCCGCCCAAAGCGGCGGGATGTATTTTTAACTCCGCGTCCTATGTGTTAAAACCAACCGCGTAGCGGTACTAATCTTAACTAAACAAGACATTGAATTAAAAAGCAAGAAATACAAATTACCGTAAAACACTTATTTTGTGGTTTCTGCTTAAAGTATAATTTTGTATTCAATCAATTCGAATAACCAATGAAACGAATTCTCCTCTTTTGTTTTATCCTTGTCAGCTTTTTTATAACCAAAGCAGGTTTTGTAATAGGTTACCAGGGCGGCATGTACACCCCTGCTATGGCCAATACCCAATCAACGATGTATTATTATAATCATGTGTACCAGGCACACTTTCATTATAATAATTTTTTTAAAGGGATATTTATTGGTGTCCGCACTGATGCTAAGAATGGCTGGTTCAATGTCGCATGGAATAAAAAACAAAATATCTTCAGCTCCGACTATATTTATAAAAATGAATTATGGAAACTTTCCATCCGAACCAAAATGAATGAATTGGTTATCGATGGCGGATTTACATATAAAGGATGGGGTATCGGCGGTGGGCTCGATTTGGCCAATTTAAACGTGCAAACCCGGCGCGGAAAGATGGCTGAATTTGAAGCTTCAAAATGGGGGAATGAATATGGAGCCCCCATCAAACTATTCGGCTTACCCGATTATCCGGGCTTCTCATTTATTCTTGAAAGACATTTTAGTAAATTTCTTATTCTCAGAATGTACTATCAATTTGGTATCGGCAATGTTTCATTTGCGAACGATGGTAGCTTAACCTTTTATGATTTCAAGCCAAATAATGTAACCCTCGCCCTATTAATCAATTTAGGAAAATTCTAAATCTAATCAGAATGAAAAAATATTTATTCCTCCTGCTTATCCTATTTCAAATTCATGCCTTGTCACAGATGGATAATCTTACCCTGTCCTTCTCAGCAAAATTTGGAGTGATCCATGGCTCATCATTCGGGAAATTTGTTACATCATACAACAAGCTTAATTTTACCAATAAAACACCGCTAACCAATTTCGGTAGCGCCACAGGATGGTCGTTAAATGGCGATTGGTGGCTGTCAAAAAATATATTTATGGGTTACTACCAACACACGGTAAATGCCACCGCTACCTCTCATGTAAACGATAATTATACCCGGGAATTTCACCTGCGGCAAAAATCATGGGGGATGGATTTCGGAGGTGGCGCCATGAGCAAACAAGGTGGCGTCGTAGGATTTTTCGGCATCTACTTCGCTACCGCAAATATCAGTGCGGATTTTAAATTCAGAGACGGATACAGAAGCCTTGGTGCCGAATCAAATATTAACGGGATATACCATGGCTTCGGATTTTCCGAAAGCCTGGGCGCCAAAGGCTTCTTTTTTGCAGGCCCCATAGGACTTACAGCCTGTGTGCGCTGGTGTCCTATATCAGGCCCAATAGAAATGACGGATTTTGGAAAGGACAATACTTTTGCCCAGGAAAATTTACCGGAAGACCTGGGCAATAGCAATGGAAAATATGTCATGCCTAAGTTCCAGTCCTTCTTCCTCGATCTGGGGATCGCATTCAAATTACAGGTAGAAAAATAAGTTCATCATGAAAAAGTATAGCTTTATTATTATTGTTTTATTATTGATTGCATCTTCTTGCAAAAAAAGAAACAGCAAATTTAGTTTCGCCGGTGTATGGGAAATCACGAAAGTAGAGCAGGTAAATTATGTTGACTTCAAGCTAACCAAGGATTCCGTGATTGTTAATGACACACTCGGATGGTTCGCCTTACAGAACGCCACCGGCCTTAGCGGCCAGGGCAAGATCCAGATAAATTTCGAATCTTATTCAGGACTTAAAACAGACTATCAAACTTTTTGGGAGATCGACGAAAACAATGGCGACCGCATTGAATTAAACAATAAATTTTATACCCGTGATCGTTTCGTGGGAGGCGAAAAATGGACTTGGGTAAGTCTTCAAAATGGCGGCTCAGATTATTCCAGAGAAACTATTTTTGTGAAGAGAATAAAGAAACAATAAACTTTTTTCTGGATTTTTTGACCACATTGGCATATAGGAAACATAGACGTCAGTACCTGTAATTTCTATGACCTTAAAAGGGCAAATTGTATTTATGCACTTGCATAGTGCCTTCCTATCTTCCTATAAAGTGGAAATCGTATTTGTATTCTATAATATCAATGTTCCTATATTAATGTCGTTTAGTTAAGGCAACCTGATGCAATACAGGAAGCACAAAGTATCCCACAACTTAAAACAAGTTAGATAGGAGAATACAAAAGATGAATGCAAACAAAGCATACAAAAAGGAATCCTGTGACCGCTACGCGGTTGGTTTTAACACAGAGGACACGGAGTTAAAAATACATCCAGCCACTTCGGGCGGGAAGGGCACAGAGAAATGCAGGTGTATAAATCTATAATTGTTTTCCTCTGCGCCCTCTGCTTGTATTTAATCTCTGTGTTCTCCGTGTTAAAATGCATTTCTTTCCGCGAAGCGGAAACCTGAACCGACTTTATATTAATAAATACTTAACTAAACGACATTGAATCCTGTATGGCATTTTCTTTTGTATTCTTTGTGTGTATTCTGATGCATTCTTTGTGGTTCCTGTATTAAAACCTGTACTAACTAAACGACATTGGTTTCTATATGGTTAATTGCATTTGTATTTTTCAGATCGTATCGATTAAGGTATAACTTAATTCAGCGGTCGATCTCAACACAATATCCGCTTTCCCTAAAATCTTAGGATCACCAATTCCAACACAAAAGAATCCACCCCTTATCGCTGCTTCAACCCCTGCTTCAGCATCTTCAAAAACAATAGCATAGGCAGGATCAATACCCAGCTCTTCCGCCGCTTTGAGGAATACCTGTGGATCAGGCTTTGCTTCAGTGATTTTATTTCCATCGACAATAGAATCGAAATATCCGGTGAGCTGCAGCTTGTCCAGGATGAGCCGTGCATTCTTACTGGCACTGCCTAAGCCTATAAGAATTTCCTTTTCACGTAGAAGATCAAAGAATGCTTTAACCCCCGGCAAAATTTCCTCCTCGTCAATGGCAGAACAAAGTTCAAGGTACCATTCATTTTTTTTGAGCGCCATTTCATTTTTCTCCTCATTCGAGAATTCTTTTCCTGATTTACGCAGAATAATTTCTAACGAAGTCATCCGGCTCACGCCTTTTAGCTGTTCATTATCGTGTTCATCAAAAGGTATAAGAAGCTCATCAGCCAGGCGTTTCCAAGCCAGGAAATGAAACTTGGCCGTATCAACGATTACTCCATCGAGGTCAAATATGCAGGCTTTTAAATTCATGGTGTGAAATTAGTTTTTATTTTCAATGGCCCCGGCAGCCCAATGCATAAAGCAAACTGAAATAATTAATCTGCTGTTTTATTCTTGCAGATGCTGGGCATGTTAAGGCAAAATAAAATTTCAATTTCAGAACTCCCATTTCGATCCTCCGAATGTACCTGAACTCATTAATAATAATACTGCGGGCTCTTCACCGGCTAGCCTGTATATTTCTTCCTGTAACAATTCCGGATCAGAATAGACTTTTACATCCGGACCGAAATTTATTTGCACCTCGTCTGCATTTAAAATCCTGTTTTTTTGCTTTAATGTTTCTTTATCAAAATATACGATGGCGATATCTGCCGCATCCATAGTATGCTGATACTGTGGCAGGAAATTAGGATCGAGGCTGCTAAAGGTATGCAATTCAAAAACGGCAATGGTCTTCTTATGCTCATACTGCTGCTTCACAGCCTTTACGGTGCTTTGCAGCTTAGAGGGCGAATGTGCAAAATCGCGGTACACAATTAAATTATCGCCGCTGTGAATTTGTTCGAGGCGCTTTGCCGCGCCCGCAAAGGATTGCATCGCAGTATAGAATTCATCATTCGTAATTTCCAGGCATTCACATACCATTTTTGCACCTTCCATATTTTGAAGATTATGTTCTCCGAAAATCTGCATCTGATAGGTTTTGTCACCATACAAAATATGGGTGGCATTCTCTTCATCAATAGCGTAAGATGGCGTATTATAGGGTTCAGATTTTACATGAGGATATTTATCCACAATAGCTTTTAAATATTCATCGTTCTCAAAATAAAATAATTTCGTATCACGTTCCATAGTTTCTACAAAGATGTCGAACTGTGCCACATAATTTTCAAACGTAGGAAACACATTAATATGATCCCAGGCAATACCGGTGATCATGGCAATATGAGGCTTATATAAATGAAATTTCGGCCGCATATCAATGGGCGACGATAAGTACTCATCACCTTCCAAAATAATTATTGGCGCATCTTCAGTAAGCTTCACCATCGTTTCAAAACCCTGCACCTGTGAACCAACCATATAATCAAAAGATTTATCAAGCGAATGTAATACATGCATGATCATGGCTGTGGTGGTGGTTTTGCCATGGCTCCCTCCTATCACTACACGAATCTTATCCTTACAGTTCTCATAAATAAATTCGGGGAAGGAATAAATCTTAAGTCCCAGTTCCTGTGCGCGCAAAAGTTCAGGATTATCTATTTTCGCATGCATCCCTAAGATCACCGCATCGAGCTCATTAGTAATACTGCCAGCATTCCAACCCATTATTGCCGGAAGCAATCCATATTTTTCAAGACGTGATTTTGCAGGTTCATAAATGGCATCATCACTGCCTGTAATTTTATTCCCTTTAAGGTGGAGGGCGATGGTCATATTGTGCATCACGGCCCCTCCGCAGGCAATAAGGTGTATTCTCATGAGGGAGTATTTGTAAAATGTATTCAGTAAAACGAGAATACAATAGTAGTTTATAATTCTTTTTCTTCCTAATATTCTGAGGGGTATTTAGACACTTTACTTAGATGATTTACAATTTAGAGTCGTTTATTTAAGATTTTGACCGCAACCACCGTGGCTTTAAACCAGAGGACTCGGAGTTAAAAAAAAAAACCCCCACATAGGGCGGGAAGGGCACAAAAAAAATCAAGTGTAT
>JBBRJE010000084.1:0-9848 GCA_038219845.1 Bacteroidia bacterium | reverse complement strand
CCGCACATTATTCCTTAATTATCTTAAACGTTTCTTTCTTCATTTGATTCCCAACTTGAAGGAAATAGAAACCTGGAGCTAATGCATTAACGTTTACAATTGTCGCACTATTATCTAATGCGCTGTTTAAAATTATTTTTCAAACAGCATCTGATATAGTATAAAAACAGGAGAATATTTGAGCTGATGGAAAAATTATTCTTTACCGGATTAGGATAAACGTTAAATATTTTGGAAGGACCGGAATTGACATAGAGTTTAGAAATGAAAATATCCTTAAGACCGGGCTTTGGAAAATAAAAGCTACCCACTCCCGGATCAAAATCTGAGGAGTCGGAATATTCACCATTTAGATAAATATTACCTAAAGCGTCGAGAGCAATTGAGTTTCCAGAATTAAGTCTGGCGTTCCCCATATTTTTTGACCAAATAAAATTTCCTGAAGAATTTAGTTTGGATATAAAAATATTGTATTGAGAATTTGTTGATGACATGTAACAGGTTCCTGAATCGGGGTCAAAATCCGCCGTTCCTATGAACGACCCGGCTATATAAATATTTGAGGATGAATCCAGGGCAATAGCATTTCCTCTCTCTCCTCCCCACTTTTTGGCCCAAACAAAATTACCTGAAGGGTCGAATTTCAACGCATATGCATCGGGATAACCCTTTAATGTTGAACTAAACTCATATATTCCCGGCCCAAGGTCGAAATCGAGAGTGCCATAAAAGTAGCCGGTACAATAACTGTTTCCAAGGTTATCCGCGACTATTCCAAAACTCATATCACCGCCAATTCCTCCTATATGTTTACACCATTCAAATGCTCCGGATAAATTCAGTTTCAACACAAACGTATTATCGTAATTATTTATTGAAGTCAGGTTGTAAATTCCTGGGCCTGGATCGAAATCAACTGTTGATGAAAAATACCCAGTGATGTACGTGTTACCATATCTATCCAATGCAATAGATTGTCCGACCTCATCATTTTGTCCGCTAATCAGTTTTGCATATACAAAATTCCCCATCTCATCCAGTTTTGAAATGAACATATCTTTACTCCCCACTCCTGTTAAATTGTAAGTTCCGGGGCCGGGATCGAAGTCAGCTGTATGATAGAAATAGCCGGTGGTATAAACATTCTCATTATTGTCAAGAGTAAGTGCATTCACAATATCGAAATCGGCACCTCCCATTTTTTTGGCCCAGATAAAACCTCCTGTAGCATCTAATTTTAAAATGAAAATATCCATAAACCCTCAACTGATCAGGTTAGTAATGCCTGGCCCGGGATCAAAATCAGTGGTCTCATAAAATACTCCGGAAACATAGACATTTCCCCGGGCGTTAACTGCTATTGAAGAAACATCACCAGCCGGAAGACTTTTGGCCCAAATTAAGTTTCCGTTTCCATCCATTTTTGTAATAAAGATCTCATGTAAAAGCATAGCGGTCATTTCAAATACCCCTTCCCCAGGATCAAAGTCCACTGTTCCCATAAATCTTCCGGTAGTGTAAATGAATCCGGCCTCATCAGCTGCGATCGATCGCGCCTCTTCAGTTTCGGGCCCGCCAATGCTTTTGGCTCATTCAAAATTTTGAGCATAGCCCCCAACGCAGCAAATTAATATTGCCGATAAAAGTAATTGTCTTCTTAAATCAGAAAAATTAATTACGGTTATATCCACGATAAAGCAATATTAAATAAGATAATTCAGACTTCAAAATAAAATTATTATAAATAAGAACAATAAAAAACCTGCAGTAAAATTATAGCAGGTTTTTAATACATCATACTCAGTACCATATACCCAATCTCACTTTATCGTAAATATCATATCATTACTAACCCTGTTCACTGAGCCATTAGCACCCCGTCCCTGGATATCATAGAAAAGGATCAGGTCTCCTCTTTTGCATTTTGATATGGCAGCTTTTATTGCTGGTGTAAGTGTATTTCCGGTAACGGGGAATGGGGCATAAGTATCTTTCGATTTTACATAGCAGGTAAATTGTGACACCTGGTAAGGTTGGGTAGTGAGCGGGAAATATTGGCCGAAGTCACATCGTAAAAAATTGATAAGTCGTGCTTCTTCCACTGTGATCGCTCCCCCGGTTTTACCATTAATGGAATTTTGTAGAGGAGGCATAGGCCGCGTTGTGAATTGCTGAACAAAACTTTTTGTGCTTCCATCATCGGCCTTTGCCACGACATTAATTTTCACAATGTGGTTTTGTGATAAGACTGTGGTCACTGTGTACCGGCCATTCCCCCCAGTCATGGTTGCATTGTCTGCAGTTGCGCTCAACTGGTCGGACCGATAGCCGGGAACGGTTATCTCTACCGGGTTATCGATGCCGGCATAAAACACTCTCATATTAGCAACAGATACCGACGCCTGGGGGTTGAACACCTGGTATTCGCCATAACTGGTATAAGGTTTTAATACCCCGGTATTCGGATCGGGCACCATGATTTTGGCTTCATATTTATAGACGCCTTCTGCATTGGGGGTTACTTTATAGGTGCCTTTCCCGTCTTTTACATCAATAGGAACCCCGTTCATCGTCATCTGGTAATTCTCATTTTTATTATACCCGGATAAAAAAACATTAGCGGTAAAGGTTTGCCCGGTAGAAATAGAAGAATAGGGGGCAACAATATTTGCCTCCACAGTATTTACATGCACATCATTAATATTTACTTTTTTTGCCAGCGCTACTATAACATCTGATTCGGTTTTCTTAGCATCGTTCTGGTATTTTGTTAAGTTGGCAAAGGTGGCTGCCAAGGGTAGTTTCTCAAATGTTTCTTCAAGCCAGGTTTTTTTTCTGCCCTCCTTGTCCGGTTGTGGGTCTTCGGTTTTCAGATCCGATTTAAAAGAGGATTTGTCTGTATCATCTAGTAACGCAATTAATTTTTCTCTTGTGATATTTATTTTGTCCATTAGCTCTTTACCTTTCTCATTTCCATTTTTTTCATTAAGAAAGAAATCCATCGAAGCCTCCATATTATCCGCCTCTTTAAGCTGCCCGTCGTCAACCCTCCCTCCGTTCTTTGTTAAAAACATTTTCTTCAGCTCATCGATATAGGAATTAAATTCATCCGTTATTTTACGAGCTTCATAAGCTCTGTCGCGATATATCTTCGCCTTATCGCCCTGAACTTTTACTTCATTATCCAGCGCTACCAGTAATTTCGAATTGGCATCATCTAAATTTTTACCGGAATTTTCCATACTGGTTTCCAATTTGTGAAACGCCTTCAATATTTCGGAAGAAACATTTAATGCGAGCATCGCGGTCAACACAAGGTACATCATGTTGATCATTTTCTGACGGGGTGAGGTGTTTTGTTGTGCCATGGTGTAATAAATTAAAAATTAAAAATGAGGTGCAGGCAATCACACAGGAAATTATTCCCATGGATAATGGATTTAATTGAAATGAAGGGTATTAGTTATTTATTACAGAACGCAGGGAAAGTGTTTTTATTTTACCGAGGCGGGCAGAAATTTAAAATAAATTATTCTTTAGGATTCTCTAATTCAAGTACTTCCTTTAAAGCGCTTAGGAATGGGGGTTTGATGATGAGCATATGGTCGTCTTCGATTTTATGCAAGATAGCTTTACCAAGGTTTTTGGTGAGCCTAACGGTAAGCAATGGGGGCATTACCAGGTCGCGGGTGCCATAAAATAAATGGACATTGATATTATTATTTCTTATTTTTTGTAATAGTAACTTAGGGCTGATAAATAAATTTTTACAAAGCCGGATACGTTTCATGATCAGCTCTCTTTTTTCCTTCGTATCATTTTTGCCGATATAGAAATTTAAAGATTCTTTATTAATCAGGCCCGCGAAATATCCCATCTTCAAGCCATGATGAATAATTTTAGGGTGATGGATAATATATTCAATGATCTTATTTGATTCTTTTATTTTAGAAAGAATATCAATGATGGTACCCTTTTGCAAACCGTCGGCCGCCACAAGGAAGAGGTTCTGAACCCTGTTATCGAATGCATTCACAATACTTGTAGCCCATCGCCCTCCAAGGCTATATCCCATCGCAGAAAACGAGTGAATATTCTCCGACTCAAAAAAATGCACGAATATATTCCTGAAATCTTCGGCACTAAATTCTCGCCCTTCATTCCATTCGCTTTCCCCATGCGCGAACAGATCGAAGCTATACACCGTATACGCCCTTATTAAGTCTGGCATGATAAAATCAAAATTATAGCAATTCCAGCCATAGCCATGAAAGCATAGGAGAATTTTATTCTCTGCCCCCTGGCGGGTAAAATGCAATTTCGAATTTTTGTAATTGATAAAATGATGGACTATCATTAATTAATAATTCTATATTTGTAAAAATACTTTTTTGTAATCCATGAAACGAATACTTCTCCTTGCTTTTTTTTCAACATTGCTCCTTCATTCCTTCTCCCAGACGTATTGTATTAAAAACAGATTTTCTTCTACAGCATTATTTTCCGATGCCCAGATTAAAAAGGATTCCAATATTGTTTTCGCTTCAGCAAAACATTGGAACAGCAATGCTATGGATACGCTTCGCATGGATATCTATTATCCTGATGCTACGGTGGAAACTTTATCCAAACGCCCACTTATTGTTTTTGCTTTTGGCGGTGGATTCCTCGGAGGAAGTAGAAATGATATGGTGTATCTGTGCAGAGAATTTGCCAAACGCGGATTTGTTACGGCTACAATAGATTATCGCCTGGGCTGGAATTGTGCGAATATGAATGCGGCAGTTTTTTGTTTATGTAATGACTATATTGGTTTGTATAGCGCCACTTACCGCGCCATGCAGGATTTTAATTCGTCACTACGATTCTTAAGCTATAAAAGCGCGCAATATAAAATTGATACTAATTATGTTTTTGTAAGCGGGGGTAGCTCCGGCAGCATTACGGCGATGAATGCAGCATTTACAAGCCAGGCAGAGATTGATGCCAGGATAAGCTGGGGTCATTCTACTTTTGGGAGCATCGATTCATCCGGGAATACCTATCCTAAAAATTATAAGATCCGGGGTGTGATCGATTTCTGCGGGGCTGTGTTTGATACCGCCATGATGACTAACAATGCGAATATTCCAATTATAAGTTTTCATGATTCCGTGGATTGCGTGGTGAACACCTATCATGATTACCTTATCAATTGTACGGGAAATTGCCATAATCTTTTTCCAATGGATGGTTCGGCAATCATATACCGCAAGGCCTTGCTTAACGGTACTTGTGCTGAGTTAAATATTAATCCGGTTGTCGGTCATTGTTCTTCCAATCAGGCATATATTGTGAATCATGGGTCTTGTTTTTTGAAGCGGATATTATGTAATAACTGTTCGTCTCTCCGTACATCGAATGAAAGTGCTTTGGCGGCTTGCGATGCTATGGGTACAGGGGCGGGAATGAATGATATCAATAATCGTGGTGATTTTAATGTCTATCCCAATCCTGCCCGGGATTTATTAAATTTCGAATTAAGCGCGAAGAATATCCCGGCTATCATTACCATATATGATACTCATGGCCGTGCTCTCCTTTCGCAGATAATTCAGGAAAGCAATTTTAGTATTCATACAAATTCTTTCTCCGGCGGAATTTACCTCATTAAAGTGCAGACACAGTACGGCGTTCGTCTTCAAAAAGTTGTTATCAATCGTTAACACCTTTTTTGTGGCTGAGGTATTGCTTTACCCGTCGTATGAAAAACGTATTTGGAATTCTTTTACTCGCAGTTATTGGCGTGTTATTATTAGGCTGTTACCTTCTTGAAAAAACAGGCGCATTAAAAAGTGTGAAACCTGAAGCACAATAGCTTAATTAAAGCAAATAAAAAAAGCCTTTCCGGAAATACTGGAAAGGCTTTTTAATTTTAATAAAAGATTACTTTGTTGCCTGGCTGGTGCTGGCCGGTGAAGCAGCCGGTTTTGTTGAAGTGGCAGATGCTTCTGTTTTTTTGGAACAACATGATTTCTTCTCTCCATGGCTGCAGCAGGATTTTGTACCACACTCTTTTTTAGCTGCTGTTGGTGTTGCCGTGCTGCTGGTTGGCTTTGAAGCGGCAGGCTTGGTTGAAGGGCCCTGGGCTACAGCCATAGAAGCAACAAACAATAAGGCTACGGCGATTGACAATAACTTTTTCATGATGATATGATTGAATAATTAATTTATTTTAAAAATCTTAAAGCAAATATAAGATAAATTCAGACAGTAATTTTAAATACTTAAAGTGTAGTAAATTCAGCAATAGCGGTTTCTCCTCCAATAACCACCTGGTTGAGCGTTACATTTATTTTTGTTCCCAAGGGTAAAAATACATCCACCCTGGATCCAAATTTTATGAAGCCCATTTCTCCTCCGGCCTGTACCTGGTCACCTTCCTTGCTGTACATAACAATACGGCGTGCCATAGCCCCTGCAATTTGCCTGAAAAGCACTGCTTTGCGGCCATTTTTCACAACAACTGTAGTTCGTTCATTTTCTGTGGATGATTTAGGATGCCATGCCACCAGATATTTACCCGGATGATATTTTGCATAGTCAACCGTTCCTTCCATCGGATACCGGTTTACATGCACATTTAAAGGTGACATAAATATAGAAACCTGGATGCGTTTATCTTTAAAATATTCAGTTTCTTCCACCTCCTCAATCACTACCACCTTTCCATCAGCAGGTGCAATAATTTCATTCTCACCTGCCTCTGTATCCCGTGGAGGATTGCGGAAAAACTGGATGATGATTATAATAACAACGATACAAAGTGAAACAAAAATTTTAAAGAACCATGCCGGGGCGATAGTATCAACGCCAAAGCATAGTAAAGTTAAAACGCCTATACTGATTAAAATCGTGGGGTATCCTTCGCGGTGTAGAAACATGGGACTGGTTAGTTGTTAGTGGTTAGTAATTAAGCGTAAAACGTAAATCGTAATTCTTTCATTCCTTCATTCTTTCATTCTTTCATTCCTTCATTCCTTCATTCTTTAATTCTTTCATTCTTTAATTAGAAGCTTCTAGAAGCTTCGATTGTCCTTTACCCACCCCGAAATATAATCTGCAATCTCTTTCATTGGTGTACCCGGGGGGAAGAGCTGGCCTACACCTTGTTCTTTTAATTTAATCATATCTTCTTCCGGGATTATACCGCCACCTGTGAGCAGTACATCATCCATCTTTTTTTCTTTCATCAAAGCTATTATTTTAGGGAAAACAGTATTATGGGCGCCACTTAATATACTTATGCCGATGGCATCCACATCTTCCTGCAAGGCCGTGTTCACTACCATTTCCGCCGTCTGGCGCAAGCCTGTATAGATCACTTCCATTCCTGCATCACGCAAAGAAGTGGCAATTACTTTGGCTCCACGATCATGGCCATCAAGGCCAACTTTGGCAACGAGTACTCGGATTGGGCGGGCGTTCAATGGTTAATTTTTAATGGTTAATCGTTAGTGGTAAGTGTTAAAAAATACAAGCTACTTCTGACAAAGATGAATGTATTTTGATATATACATTTTATATCTCATTTTTTATTTTAATAGAATAATAATTTTTCTTTCCGCTTTGAATTAAAATATATTTCTCTTTAATAATATGCGACTCATTAACGATGAGATTTACATCCGTAACTTTTGTTTTGTTAATGCTGATCCCTCCTTGTTCAATTGTTCTTTTTGCATCCCCTTTGGACTTTGCTATAGTGGTATTACCTGCTAATAAATCCATCACCCCAATTCCTTTATCTAAATCACTTTTATTAATCTCAAACTGGTTGACACTGTTTGCAACGTCAGCAAAAGTTTCTTGAGTCAAATCCAATAGTTTGTCAATAGTATTCCCGAAAAGCGCTTCGGATGCGCTTTTAGCATGAAGAATTGCTTCGGCACTATGTACGCGTATGGTGATCTCGTCGGCTAAAGCTTTTTGTAATAAGCGTAAATGAGGTGCTGCACTATGTGCCGCTTCCAGGGTTTCAATCTCTTCTTGTGATTTCAAAGAGAAAATACGAATATAATTGCCCACGTCAGCATCTGCTGCATTAAGCCAGAACTGGTAAAATAAATAGGGAGAAGTACGTTTTGGATCGAGCCAAATATTTCCTTTTTCGCTTTTACCGAATTTAGTGCCATCGGCTTTTTTTATCAGTGGTGTAGTGAGTGCAAAAGCTTCTCCACCATCTTTTCTGCGAATGAGCTCAGTTCCTGTAACAATATTCCCCCATTGGTCGCTGCCGCCCATTTGCAGCATCACTCCCTGGTGTTTCCATAGATAATAGAAATCATAGCCTTGCACCAATTGATAACTAAATTCGGTAAAGCTCATTCCTGTATCCAGCCGCGACTTCACCGAATCTTTAGCCATCATATAATTTATACTGAGGTGTTTTCCTATATCACGTATGAAATCAAGAAAAGTGAAATCTTTAAACCAGTCGTAGTTATTAACGATTGTGGCACTATTCCCGCCACAATTGAAATCGAGGAATTTTTCAAGTTGTACTTTCTGGCGGGATAGATTATAATTCAAGGTTGTTTCATCCAGGAGGTTACGTTCGTTGCTTTTTCCGCTTGGATCGCCCACCATGCCGGTTGCACCTCCAACTAAGGCAATGGGCTTATGCCCGCAACGCTGAAAATGCAATAAGGACATGATTTGAACCAGGTTTCCTACACCCAAAGAATCAGCAGTAGGATCGAAACCGATATAACCAGCGACCATCCCCTTATTCAGAAGCTCTTCCGTGCCGGGCATCATATCATGCAGCATCCCTCTCCAGCGTAATTCTTCGATATAATTTTTTTGGGTCGTCATTTCTCCGGCAAAGATAATAATGCAATTGACAGTTGACAACTGACAGTGAATGCAAATTAACAGGTATCCATCATTTCAAATTTCTAAGCATCGTATTTCATTGTCCATTGTCAATTATCCATTGTCAGTTAATCAAGCTTCAACACCGCCATAAACGCCGACTGTGGAATCTCTACATTCCCTACCTGGCGCATTCTTTTCTTTCCTGCTTTTTGTTTCTCCAATAATTTTCGTTTACGCGAGATATCACCACCATAACATTTGGCGGTTACATCTTTACGCATGGCGCTGATTGTTTCTCTCGAAATAATTTTAGCACCAATGGCAGCTTGTATGGCTATTTCAAATTGCTGACGTGGAATTAATTCTTTCAGTTTCTCGCAAATTTTCTTTCCCCAATCGTAAGCTTTATCGCGGTGTATTACAGCGCTAAGCGCGTCTACCGGCTCTTTATTGAGCATGATATCCAGCTTTACCAGATGGCTTTCACGATAGCCTATAGGATGATAATCCAAAGAAGCATATCCTCGTGAAATGGATTTTAATTTATCAAAGAAATCAAATACGATCTCTCCCATAGGCATCTCGAAATTCAGCTCTACACGGTCGGTGGTAAGGAAATGCTGGTTGCCAATAATACCGCGTTTTTGAATACAGAGAGAAATTATATTCCCCATATATTCGCTTTTGGTAATGATCTGAGCTCCGATATAAGGTTCTTCCACATGGTCAGTTTTAGAAGGGTCGGGTAAATCACTTGGGTTATTCACCGTGATTTCTTCGCCATTGGTAAGAAATGCTTTATAACTTACGTTAGGCACTGTAGTTATCACAGTCATATTAAATTCGCGTTCAAGACGTTCCTGTATAATCTCCATATGGAGCATTCCCAAAAAGCCGCATCGAAATCCAAAGCCCAGCGCGGCGGAAGATTCCGGTTCAAAAACCAGGGAGGCGTCATTCAGCTGAAGCTTGTACATACTTTCTCTGAG
>JBBRJE010000083.1:0-9855 GCA_038219845.1 Bacteroidia bacterium | reverse complement strand
AACGAATACAGGAATCGAGGAACAGAAAAAAAGAAAAGAAGAGCTGGAAAAGGCTGTTGTAAAAAGAACCTATGAGCTTCTGGTAGCCAATGAATCGCTTGAAGATAAAAATATTGAATTTGAAAAAATAAATTCTGAGCTACAGGCCTTTGCCAGATCTTCTTTTCTTTTTTTCTGTTCCTCGATTCCTGTATTCGTTCCCACCCACATTACGATCTTGCCATTTTTATCCTTATAGGCCAAACTGTGGCTCAGGTGCCAGTGGTATTTCCCGTCTTTATCCAAAAACCGGTGCTCCACTTCAAAATCTTTCCCTGTATCAATAGAATGCTGCCATTGTTTTTTATGCTCCTCCCAGTCGTCAGGGTGTATTAATTTTTTCCAGACTTTGTCTTTCATTTCTTCGAAGCTAAGGCCTGTATAGTCGAGCCAGTTCTTGTTGAAATAATTATAATTTCCGTCATGATCGGCAGTCCATACCTTTTGGGGCATGGCATCCGCGATGAACTGGAATCTTTTTTCTATTTGCCGCTGTTGTTCCTGTACCTTCTTGGAAATTGTTATATCCTGTATAGCCAGAAGAATTAGTTCCTCGGAATTAGAGGTAATATTAAGTTGACGTGCATTAAGCAGCAGGTATCGTTCACCGGTTTTTTTTAATTTATAGGTGATCTCCAGGTCTTTTATTACAGATTTTTCCTTTAGAATTTTTTCCAGCGCGTTTCTTAATTCGGGGATATCCCACTGGCCTTCATCCATTTCAAAAATATATTTCCCTTCCGTTTCCGTTTCAAGGGTTCGAAAGGTTTGATAAAAGGCGCTGTTAGCAGTTTTTATTCTCAGCCTTTTATCTATAACAAGTAAAGGTTCGCCTACGGTATCTACGATGGCTTCCGCATAATCCCTTGCTTCTGTTACTTGTTCATTCAGGCTGATTATTTCCTGGTTAACCACGGTAAGCTCTTCATTGGTGCTTTGCAGCTCCTCTTTACTTGTTTCCAGCTCTTCATTAAGGCTTTGCAATTCCTCGCTGCTGCTCATCAATTCTTCATTATCACTCTGTAGCTCCTCATTGGTGGATTCCTGGTCTTCCGCAATGCTCATGACGTCTTCCCTGGTCCTGCTGAGTTCCTGTTCCAATTGTTCAATACGCAGGTCTTTGGCATCTTTGACCAGGAGCTCTTTGGTCTTTTTTTTACGCGCTGCTGATGCAGGAAGAGGTATGCCTAAAGTATTATCATGAAAAAGAATGAGGTAATAAGGTTCCACAGTATTCGAAAGTGGCATGCCTTCAATGGTGATTTGATGGATGCTTCCGGAAAATTCCAGGGGTATATTTTCTTTAATCACCGTGGTATTTTCTTTTTTCAGCTTATGTAAAATATTTCTGAGGTCGAATGCCAGCGCGTTCTTCGCCATCTTCAAAATATTATGGCTGGGCTTACCCGATGACTGTTCCAGGTAATTGGCGGTATTCCCGCGAAAATGAACAATGTCGAGTGCCTGATCCACCACCACGCCGGCAGGGGTATATTTGCTCAGCATTAAGTCATCGGCTGTTTTTTGAAAATCAGTACGGAGAACTTCTTGATTCACAACCGGGTCTGCCGGGCTTAGTTTCTGCTCTGCATGGCTGCTTACCTCCATCATATTTCTTCCCATGGTTACTTTATTGGAAAAAATTTTATCGCTCTTATCAATGGTAGCAAAAAATTCGGGGACGGCATTTACACTTTCGGTTTTTCCCAAAAATAAAAATCCTTTTGGCTTTAAAGAATAATGGAAAGTGGTCAAGGCTTTTTTCTGCAGGTAGGGCTGCATATATATTAGTACATTCCGGCAGGTTATCAAGTCCATCTTGCCAAAAGGCGGATCTTTAATAAAATTGTGTAATGCAAATACACAGCTGTCGCGGACGGATTTTTTTAAAGTATAACCGGTAGATGATTTGATGAAGAATTCATTCAGGCGTGCAGGGGAAATATTTATTATATCCGCATTTGAATAAACGCCCGAACGTGCTTTTGTTATCGCCGGTTCACTGATATCAGTAGCAAATATCTGTATCTTATCCGTTCGCTCACCTAAAAATTCATTGAGACAGATTGCAATGGAATAGGCCTCTTCCCCCGTGCTGCATCCTGCAACCCAAACGCGTATGGGGTCGTTGTCTCCTTTGTTTTTAATGATCTGAGGCAATACCGATTCAGTTAAATTTTCAAATACCTTAGGGTCTCTGAAAAATGCGGTTACAGGAATCAGCATATCCTGGTATAAAATATCCTGTTCTGGTTTGTTATCTTTTAAGAATTTGAGATATTCCGCAGGATCTGAATTTTTATTCAGTACCATGCGGCGTAAAATCCTCCGCTGTATGGTGTTGGGTTTATAATATGTAAAGTCTGTTCCTTTACGAATACGCAGCTGTGAAATAATTTGTTTAAACACTTCCTCCTGCCCGCGGGGAAAGCTTGTTTCATTACCCCCAATTTTACTTATGCTTTTATGCACTTCCAATATTTTAGCCGGAATCTGTTCCGGGGGGAGAACGAAATCAACAACACCTGCGTGAACCGCGCTGTTGGGCATGCTATCATAAGCCGCAGATTTATCGTCCTGAGCAAAAGTAAGACCGCCATAATCCTTGATGGCTCTAAGCCCTGCGGTACCATCGGAGGCAGTGCCCGAGAGCACTACGCCTATGGCATGTGCCTGGTGCACCTCTGCCAGGGAATTGAAAAACAGATCGATGGGCAGGTTGCGGTTATTTTTTGTTGAGGCAGGGCGTGGTGTGAGCAACAGCACCCCGTCAGTGGCCACCATCATTTTATTGCTTGGAATTACATAAATATGATTGGGTTCAACTTTAATATCATCGGAGATCTCAAGTACCGGTATTTGCGTCACTTTTTGCAATAATTCCGGCAATAAGCTTGCGTGGGTGGGGTCGAGATGCTGCACCAGCACATAGGCCATGCCCGACTCTTCAGGAATTGCTTTGAGGAGCTTTTTAAAAGCCTCCAGTCCGCCTGCCGAAGCGCCAATCCCAACCACCGGAAATTCATTATCGGATTTCACAGGTGCTTCCGAATGCTTTGTTTTCGATATTTTTTTAATCATTTTTTATGGTAATTTGGAGTGTGAATGGAAGGTAATAAATTGATGTATTCAATGCCTTCAGATTCTTATTAAAGGTAAGTGCGCCGGATATTGATTAGTATTGATTCTTTCTGGTAATGGGCCTATCTTGTTAAAACTATGGATTGATATAAAAATGTAATTCTATAGATAAGCTGTAAAGTTAACCTTATTTAAACTAATTTCTAATCATATCCCTTATAATAGTTTCAGGCGATCCAGATCCCTCCCAACCAGGCATTTAGATTTATCCTCGGACGGAAGTCCATGGTTACAAAATGATCCGATCCAACGGTTTTTTATCGATTACATTCCTTTTATAAATGAACTTAAGAAGCGAAGAATTATATAATGGTATTACCTCAGCACATCAAATCCGGAAATACCCGTTTATCAGGTATTTTATAATTAGAAAAATCAAGCACATCGGGTGAGGCGCTGATCATACAAATTGACGTAATATTGTACATAATATTTGATTAGCAGCGTAGTAAATTAGAAATGATTAATAAGGTTTTCATAAGCGGAATATTTTTTTTCTGCCTCAGCATGCTGCAGGCACAGAAATATAATTTCGTGAATTATACTGTTGATGACGGGCTGATCCAATCACAGGCCAATAGTGTATGCCGCGACAATATGGGTCATTTATGGGTTTCCACCATGGGCGGTGTGAGCTGCTATGATGGTAAAAATTTCAGAAATTATACAACCAATAATGGTTTGATAAGCAATATCGCTTATACGATTTCATGTGATCAGGAAAATAATATACTGATATGTACCGATAAGGGGCTGTCGGTATTCAATGGGAGGATCTTTACCAATTATACTTTTAACTATAATAAAAAAAATCATCGGGTGATCGCCGCCTTCCCTGTGAATCCAAAGGAATATATGGTGCTTGCGGGGGCCCGGCTTTTTAAAATTAAAAATAATACGGTAGAACCGCTGCTGGTGAATAACGATACCACCTTGCAGTTCACTGCGCTGGCGACAAATTCCAATGTGGCATTTTCCAGCTCCGTAATTTTTGCCGCAGCCTATAAAAAAGGGTTATTCGTTTTCGAGAATAATAACTGGTCCACCATCAGGTATCCGGCCATCAAAGAAGAATTTTTATTCATCCGCAAAATCGAGGTAGTGAAAAACAAATCCACTTTCTTTTTAACCAATGACGGGATTTATGAATTTAAATTTAATGATTTAGCCCGCAGCAATTTTCCTGCTGAAATCCAGGAACGTAAGGATATCGGATGCATCGCTTCTGATGATCTGAATAATTACTGGATGGGTACTTTCAAAGGTGCGCTCATGGTGAACAGTAATAATGAATTCCATAATTATAACAGCACGGGTGGCTGCACCGATAATCGTATTGCTGGCATCCTTTGTGATAACGAAGGGAATATATGGCTGGCAAGCGATGGGCAGGGGATTTTCAGGTATACAGTATGTCCGTTTACATATTATAATGAAACCAACGGGTTGCCTCACCCCGTGGTGATGTCGATTATAAAGGCGGCTGATGGAGTGATTTATTCAGGTACTTATGGTGGCGGGCTGGTGAAAATAGCGAATGGTAAGACTGAGACTTTCACCCTGCCAAGCAATTCGGTGGCGGCGCAGCAGATATTAACATCCACACTGGATAGTAAAGGCATCTTATGGGTAGGCACGCAGAATAATAAAATATGGAAATTCAACGGGAGCGTGTTCACTGCATTCGATAATATTAAAGGCCTACCTCCGGGCAGCATCAATGAATTATTTTTCGACGACCGGCAGCGGCTATGGATTGCGAGTTCATTTGGATTTGGATATATTGAGGATGACAGATTCAGGATCGTGAAGCCTAATGATTTTACCTGGGGCTTTTCACAGGCGGGTAAGGATAGCGTAATTATTGTCACCAATAACGAATTGCTTTTATATACGGCTGATACCTGCACTTTAATTTCTAAAAATGAAAAGCTAAAAGAATATTCTATCACCGGTATTATGAAAGCCAATGATGGAAATTATTGGTTGATGACCAATGGGAATGGTGTAGTGATCTGGAATATGAAGCTCGACATTATAATGAAAAGCATCACGACGCAGAACGGATTGAATTCTGACTTTATTTATAATCTCAAAAAAGACAAGGACAATAATTATTGGATCGGCACCGGTGCAGGCATCAACAAAATTGTATTTGAAAAAGAATATGATAATTTTAAAATTTTCCGTTATGGGAAAGCAGAAGGGATGTTCGGGCTGGAATCGAACAAAACCGCGGTGATGCAGAATGATGATGGCAAAATTTGGTTCGGCACCACCAAAGGATTATATATTTATAATGCAGCTGATGAACAAAAAGTGAAATATCCTTCAAAAATAATATTGCAGAGTGTAAAATTATTTTCACAGAATATCAACGATAAAATATACAATGATAGCCTGAGCGCCTGGTACAATATACCAGTGCACCTGAAGCTCCCCCATACCGAGAACCACCTTACCTTCACCTTTGCCGCCATTAATTTCAATAACCCCGATAAAATATTGTACCAGTATCAGATCGAAGGACTGGAGAAAGTATGGTCGGAGCCCAATATCGAAAATACTGTAATCTATCCTTCACTTCCACCGGGCAAATATATTTTTAAGGTGAAAATTTATGATGCTAACACAGCAGTGCTGGAATATCCATTTGAGATTATGGCGCCTTTTTATTCCACGCTTTGGTTCCGCCTGATTATCGTTGCGTCCCTGATCCTTATAGGTATTGGCATCCAGGCCTTGCGCAACCACAATAAGAAGCGAAAGGAAAAACAATTGCAAAAATTACGTGAAGAAGAGCAGAATAAAGTACGCCAGCGTACCGCGGAAGATTTTCATGATGAAGTGGGTAATAAATTAACCAGGATCAGCCTGCTTTCCGATATATTAAAATCGAAAACGGGGAATGAGAGCATCATCTCTCTCGCAGATAAGATAAAAGAGAATACCAATGAATTATACAGCGGCACCAAAGATATTATCTGGGCTTTAAACCCTGAAAATGATAACCTGGCTGAGATGCTGCTCTACCTGGAAGCCTTTGGCAATAACCTGGTGCAGGATTCTACGGTGGAGTTTAAATCCTCCGTTCCAACCCAAGCGTTGAATAATATTTTATTGCCCATGGGTTATAACCGCAATATCACAATGATATTCAAAGAAGCCATTAATAATGCTTTGAAGCATAGTCATTGCACCATCATCGAGCTGCAGTCACAATTAGTAAATGAATTATCGCTGGAAATAAAATTAAGTGATAACGGCCTTGGCATCGATGAATCTTCAAATAAGAAAGGAAGCGGGCTCCACAATATGCTTCAACGCAGCCTGCGTATCAATGGCGTGCTTAAAGTAATCCGCAATATTGACAATACAGGAACGTCAATCTCACTAAGCTTAAACCTTCCAAAATAAAGTCCAAACCACTCCTATGCAAATCCCTAATACCATTACCGTAGCTATTATCGAAGACGATAGCATGATCCGGGAAAGCTATTTATACCTTATCTCCAATGCGGAAGGTTTTGAAGTCGCCGGGGCATACAAATCGTATGAAGAAGCCAACAAACAACTGCTTAATATCAAGCCCGATGTAATACTGCTGGATGTGGAATTGCCCGGGATGAATGGCATTGAGGCGCTCCCCCGGATAAAAAAAATCTTGCCGCAGGTACATATTATTATCCTAACCGTGTATGAAAATAATGAGACGGTCTTCAATGCCTTAGCCAATGGGGCATCCGGGTACCTTACAAAAAATACACCTTCAGCCAAAATCACCGAAGCGATAAAAGAAGTGGTTGAAGGAGGAGCGCCAATGAGCGCCGGGGTGGCAAGGCTCGTGATCAATTCATTTCAACGCAACCAGAATTCTCCATTGTCAAAACGAGAAACGGAAGTATTGGAAAATGTGGCACTTGGAAAAAGCCGCCGCCGTATTGCTGATGAATTATTTATTGATATGGAAACTGTGAAGACACATATTAAAAATATTTATCAGAAGCTGGATGTGCATAGCAAGGCGGATGCGATAAAAACAGCGAAGGAAAATAAGTTTATTTAATATGCTGATTGAATTTTTTCATTACAGAATCTCTGGTTACTTTTTTATTCCTATCAGCTTCTTTTAAAAGAACAGTCATTCCATAATCCTCAATGTCTTCGATACTCATAACCCGGGTTTACACACCAAGTTTTTTAAGCAAATAGGAAATAAATTTCATTTCGGTTTGGCTATTAGATTTTACTAACAAGGCTTTCATTATTGATAATTTTATTTAAAAATAATCAATGAGGAGATATTGTGCAATTTACTTTTGTGGGGTGGTGTTGGCGGCTTCAACTTTTATGCAACTTCTAAATACGTTAAGAAGAAAACTTTCAGGTTCTCAATCGCTGGAGTTTCTCCCGCTGGTCTTTATTGCCAAGAATCATAAAGCCGATGGCGGTGACGACTCCAAGGCCAATAATAGCATAAAACATCGTTTCAAACCCATACCTGCTGGCGATTCCGAGTCCGAACAGCGGAGCGGCTATATTGGCCATTCCATAAGAAATGGAATACAGCGCCGAATATTGTCCCTGCCGCTCCTTCGCCGGCCTGGATAAGGCATAGTTCATCATAAAGGGCATCGCAAATATTTCGGAAAAGGTAATGATCAAGGTATAAAGCATGGCCGATATGATCAGGCCATGGCCAATAATAAGAATGGCAAAGCAAACGGGTATGCATAGCACGCCCGTAATGATAAACGGGAAGATGCGCTGTTTCTTTTCCAGATAAGCGATAAATGGCATTTCTATGATCACAACCAGAAAACCGTTTAAGGCAAGCAGGAGGCCGATGGTATCTTCAGTATAGTTACACACCTTGCTGAAATATTGCGGGACGCTGGCGAAGAGCTGAAAAAAACAAATGCCATAAAACGAAACCATGATAATAAATGCCAGGTAACGAAAATCACGATAAGCCGAACTGCTGTTGAACTTCTTACCTGAAGAAGATGCTTCTTTAATATGGTCGGGATGCCTTGGGAGGTAGCTGAAAAGCATCACTGCGGCCGCTAAGCTGGTAAGGGCATCAATCAGGAAAAGCCATTGATATCCCAGGAAAAGTGCTATGAATCCGCCGGCAGCGGGACCGATGGAGAAGCCGAGGTTGATGGCCAAACGAATCAGGGAAACCGACCGCGTCCTGTTGGAAGGATCGCTATATTCTGTGATGGATTTGGCATTGGCCGGCCTGAATATATCTGCTGTGAATGCATAAATAAAAATAATGAATGAGATAGTTATTGGCGTATGGCATAATAAAATCAGCGGTAACACCAGCCCGCTGGCGGTAAGGGAAAAAACCATAATATCAAAATGATTCTTTCTGTCGGTAAGCCAGCCGCCGGCATAAGAGCCCAGCACCGAACCGAAGCCATAGAAGCTGAGGGCCAGGCCTGCCTGCGCGATGCTGAAATGCAGCTCTTTGGTGAGGTATAGGGAAGTGAAGAGCAAGACCATTGAGCCGCTGCGGTTGATAAGTGTTGCAAGGGAAAGGATCCATACATTTTTTTGAATGTTTGCAAATGAATCACGGTAGATACGCAGGAGGCGGAACATTAACTATTTGTTTTTTTGTTGTTGGTGGAGCAGTGAACCCGCGAAGATAAAAGAACCTAGGAATCGGTTCTGGGATTTTCGATGAGTCTGGATGGTGCGCACGTGAATTTTGTTTCCGGCAATTTGGGTTGGTCCGGTTCATTAACAAAAAAAATCATTTCAATATTTTTCTGTTTTTGTAAAATGCAAATATCCCAATGCGAATTTATTCCTTAATAAATTTCACCGGCAACAGATTATCCACCTGAATAAAATAAATACCGGATGCAAGCATCGATATATCAAACGTTGTAAGTTTATCTTTCAACGCACCGGCCATTACCACCTGCCCTAGCGTGTTCATAATAAGATATTTTGATTCTATGGCACTTGGTTTTAAGTGATCCAAATAGCCAAGTTCTATATTCAATTTGCCATCGCTAGGATTAGGATAGATCCTTGGAATGCGAGAAGCATTCTGAGGTTCCAAGCCATAGGCATTGCCGCAAGGGCTTATTGTTGAAGTGCCGGCTGAGCCTCTCTTGCAATATGATTTCCAATTGTTGGCAAAGGAATAATTCAATGAATCTTTCATTAGTTCCAGCGTATAACCTCTGCCATTGGCCAGGCTATCCCATGGTAAGGCGGAGCTGTATTGAACAGACTGAAGGATGGATTTGTTCTGGTCGTAAATCACCAGGGAATGCGTGCCTGGCGAAATATTTAAACCGGAAAATTGTTCTTTACCCTTAATATAATGATGGTATCGGTTAAAGGCAGTGGAATCGGAACAGAGGATAAAATAGTCATTAATTTTTGTAGGCCTCAAAGTATTATAAGAAATCACGGTATCCTTTGTCCGGAAAATATATTTGCTGATATTGGCACTGATATTATTGCTGATAAATAATTCAATCCACTTTCCGTCATCAGCAAGAAGATCCGGTGCATAATTAATTTCGGTGATAGTTACTTTATCGATGCAATTGATGAATGCCTGACCCGGTGATCCCAGGATACAGCCGTCTTTCCAACCTGAGAGCGATATATTATTTTTCACCCCCCTACTGTTTTCCAATGTTC
>JBBRJE010000082.1:0-9931 GCA_038219845.1 Bacteroidia bacterium | reverse complement strand
CCATCTATGGCGGTAAAAATATAGAGGTAAGTATCGGAGGGATTTCCCTCTCCGCTCCATGCCGGTTGTGGGGGATTGCCGGACGTATAGTTTGTTTCATAAACTACTTCTCCCCAGCGGTTGTAAATGGTTAGCACATAACTCTTACAAAAGCTTATCACCGGCTTAAATGTTTCATTGGTACCGTCCTTGTTGGGTGAAAAGGCATTGGGAATAAAACACATAAATGTATCAGCGTGGTATACATTTACATCGGCTTCAGTATAGCAGGTGTTTTTATTATATGCAATTGCTTTTACGGTATAATGGCCGGTATCAGAGTAATCGTGGGTTTGGGTTAAGATGTTTAGGTTAAGGTTAAGGTTGGCGAAGTAGTCTGAGAATCCATCAGCCCAATCTATAACAACACTGTCTGCATTTGTAGTAGTTATGGTAGCGGTACATTGAGTATTGGGCAAGGTAATTTTCTTTGGCACAATGCTTAAGCTTATCTGAGGAACAATAAGAGCCTCAATTGTTGTATTGAAAGTATAACATGAATTGATGCTGTTCTTAAACTTAACTTTAACCTTAGCCTGATAAACCCCTGCATTTGAATACGTGTGTTTTGCTTTTAATGTGGATGATGTATTGGTAAAACTTTGGGTTAAACTATTTCCATCTCCAAAATCCCATTGGGCTTCGCAGGGCTGGTTATTACTGAAATTGAGCTTTGGTGTTTCAAAATTCACAGTTAAAGGCATACATCCACTCAAAACATCTGTTAATAATTGGGCACTACTTGAAGTGGCAAATTCATAAATCCATAAGGTATCGTAAATACTTATGCAGGCATCGGTGGCTTTTAATATTATTTGAATAGAGGTGGTTGGAGTAATTTGTAAGCTATCAGTGGTTGAGAGTATTGTTCCTAAGGCATCTGTCCATAAATAACTTACTGCCCCGCTTCCCTTGTTGGTACTGGTTTTAATCGTGGCATTTGATCCGGGGCATAAATAAAGATCAGGTAATGTTTGAGTAAATTGAAGGATATTAAAAATATTTATCTTGCATGTGAGACTATCATTAATGACTGTACAATTATCTCTAAGAACAACAGTATATATTTCATTGCTGTTTGCTGTAATATTAAAACTACCAATGGTATTGCTTTGCTGAATGATATTGTTCTTCTTTAAAAAATAATTATAATTGCCATTTCCTCCGGTGGCTGTTGCAATAATTGTAAAAAGATTGCCTTTGCATAATGTTGTATCTCTTATATTTAATTGCAATGCAAGAGGCCGCCTTATAGTAACAGTTATCTGTTTCCACAACGTATCATTAACACAAGTGTTTATTGCTCCGATGATAAAGGTTGTACTGCTGTCCGGCGAAACTAAAAACAAACCGGATGTATTTTGTAAGGTAGCTGTAGGAGATTTTAAAATATAGGAGAAGACACTATCTCCTCCAGATGCTTTGGCCCAGAGGCTTGTGAATGCTCCTTTGCAGAGAACGGTATCGTTAGAAGCAACAAGCTGCATTGGAAGACGAACAATAAATGTAAATCCGGCACTATCCATACATTTATTTGCAATGGCTCTGATGGATACTGTTTTTAATCCAAGTGCGGCATAACTATGCGTTAAAACATGATTATTGCTTTTCAATATTGTATCCGCCCCATCACCCCAGTTCAACAAAATACTATCATTGTAATTTGTGCTGAGAGACAGTTTTAAATTTCTATTCTCGCATCGGGGATAGATTGAATCTATTTGATATTTTAAATCTATTTTAGGAATTACTTTAATGAATATTTTTGAGCTGACATCAGAACATCCATTATTTATTTTTATCAGGTAAGCCCTTGTTGAATCAGGAAGTATTTTTAAAATACCACTATTGTTCTGCACCAATAAATTGGTATCTGCATAAATCGAAAATGTATAGGATGTAATTGTATCCGGGTTTAATACAATCGCCTGTATTGCTGTTGTATCTCCTTGGCAGATTATGGTATCATATAACGTTTTATATTGTATCGTATCTATCACATGAACATAAATGGAATCACTTACACTACATCCCAAGGTTCCGCCGCCTAATGTCACTTTGTACCATTTACTTGCAGAAGGTTTTATGATAGGTTGAGGGCAATCTTCACAGGAAAGGTCCGGGCTGCTTTGCCATTGAATGGGCGAATCATCGGAATAATCAACCTGTACCTGAAATGGACTTCCTTTACATCGTGCATTGCCCGCTGTTAAAATATTAACGTGAGGCACTACGATCCTGATATACTGAAAAGCAGTATCTAATGAAGTATCATTGGAACATGTTGAATTATATCTGCCGGTAATCAGCATGACCCGTATCAGGCCTGTATCTGCAAACGATTTTGTAACATTTTGTGTGGCCGCCGAATCATTGCCAAACTTCCACCGCCAGAAGACCGGGGTATAATTGGAAGAATTTCCTTTAAAAATGATATTGGAATTTTTACAAAAATGCAAGGCCTGGGAAGGTGTTCCATAATCATTATTTTTCAGCGCATTTGCAGTAAAGTACCTTTCCAGTTCAAGGTTTGATGACCCGACATTAAAGCCATATCCGCCTCCCTGACCATATCCGTAGGAATAAGCAATGAACCCCGAATCAGAAGTAATCGTATGGACACCTTTCGTAATCGGCATTTGAACATACGAGTATTTTTTATTAAATGATACAGGTAAGAAGGAGTTGGTAAGGCTTGTATTATCTAATTTAACAGAACCGGTAGTTGTAGCTCTAACCACAATATTTACATAGAATAGGCCCAATGCAGAAGGCTGTAAGATACTGAATATTGTACTAAAGCGGCTTGCTTTTACTTTTTGTTCGACCGGACTTACCCATATCATAAATGGATTACCCACTGAGCTCGAACATTCCTGGCCTACGCCATATATGCATACACATATAGGTTTATTGGATGTGATATAGCTTGGATTGAATATTTCACCATCATATTTATCACCCGCGTTGGCAAGGGTTATTAAGGTGCCATTGAAACGAATAGTGGTATTGCTTTTATCCGCTACAATCATAATTGCATCTTTAATATGGCCGGAAGTGGGGATTAAGATAAATTCTTTTCCCCAGGAATTGACCGGGAAAAGCTGTTCATATAAATTCCCGCTACCGAAACAATGGACGTCTGCTTTGGTATTATCTCCGAACACAGCTATGGGTTTGCAATTTTGCACTTCAATGAGGCTACCCGTGAGATCTGATTGATAAGCTAAGGCTTTAACCTGATAGGACTGCCCTTTGTTCAAATTAATAGTATACGTATTACCTGAAGATTTACCATCCATAGTATTTGCGGAGGGGGTAATATTAATCCTTGTGGAATCCCGGGTAGCCACGATACAAAATTCTGAACGACCGACCTGTGCCTCCGCCCGGGAAGACATCACCCAGTATTTTAAACCTAGAGATGTTACAGGTAAAATGGCACTGGCATCATTTTCTCCCCAGCTTTGATTAGCCGCATAAAGTGCAATTTCTGAAGTTGCTGTAATTTTCAAACCTTTATTAAGGATAATACCGGAACCATTATTATTATAACATTCGGAAAGTAAAATTGAATCCATGACCAAAGTACCCGCCGGCACAGAAATAGTTTTGGTATATGAAGTATTGGGGTTGGATATTGTAACCAACGAATATTGTGGGGCATTGATGAATATTAGAAAATTACCAAAATTAAAAGGATAATTCTGACTGCTATCTGAACTGTTTTGTGTAGCCGTCAACCAAAATTCGGTTCCCATGGTTCCAGACTTTTGAGCTCTTAAACAAGAGCAAGAGATCATAAATAAAACGAAAATAAACTTCTTCATGTTTATATTTTATTTTTGTAAATATAACAAGAAATCGGTGGAATACAAGATTGCTATAAGTTCAATACTTCTTTTGATTACAGGCCATTAAGCTCATTATAGATTGCATGTCTTTTATCAAATGAAGAGAGCGGAATTGAAGTTAATGCCGTGTCTGAAGCTAAAGTAATTGCAGAATCATATTCCAAACCAATATACATTGAATTATTTTCTCCCAGGAAAACATGCTCAATATACATTAATCGGGTTCTTTTGGGTTGATGTATAGAATATGTCCATTGTAGCAGATGATTTTTAGAGAATTTAGTCACCATAAGATCTTCACCGCCTTTGGCATTATAATCTTTATTACCAACCTTAATTTAATCAAAGAAGCTAAAAGCTGCATAGAAACTACCATCGGCGCACATTAAGGTGGTATAGGCTGTTGTATTCTTATTTATTGGTCCTGTGATACGATTAGCCCAGATATTTTCAGACCATTTAGCTTTAATGATCAGACTTTGTAAACTTAAACTAATTAATAAAAAATCCGGGATTAAAAAATAATATATTCTTCTTTTCATGAAAATTATGGCTTAATATAATAAAGGAAGATTCTGTTTGAGCAAACGTAATAAATTAACTTGGAATTACAATTTATATCTACCGGCAGCTACTTGTTTTTTAAGGTCTATTACATTAGCGTAAATTTCAGTTGTCTTATTAGGTTTAATTAAATGAATAAATTCATATGCCTCGTCGCGCACCATCAAATTCCGTACAATTCCCTATTCTTCATTATACCCTTAAACCCTTATACCGGGGTATTCATTTATAATTTACATTTGTATCCAATCCTAAAGATCAAAACAAGGGCAATACAACAATGAATTATTCTTCGGGCATCAGGTGCTGTGTGGTTTTCTTTTTCCTATTATTCTTTTCCAGGTCCTACTCACAACAGGTCCAGGCAAATGATTATGCGGATATAAGCTTCTGGATAAAACATATTGACCAGGAAAAAGATGATAGCGTATTCGCCACTATGGGAGGCGGAAGCAGGCAGGGAATCCTGGCGAATACTTCGGCATTAGTCTATGGTTCCATTAAAAACAAAATAAAAGGAAGAGATAATTTAGAATTAGGCTATGCCCTGATCACCCGCGTTTTTGAGGACAGCAGCAGTGTCATTATCATTCGGTATGATAAAACAAACCCGATCACTAAGGTGTATGCCAATGATTATATCACGGTCAGCAGCATCAAGCTGCCTCCCTATACTTACCATGCTCTTTTCTTCGAACTGATAAAAAATAATATACATTTCATTTTATACAATCAGGAAACTTATGATTTAAATACCCTCCTTTATAACGACAGTAAAATTTTGGAAGACAGTATCGTAAGCCTTTATATCAAAGGCCTGCAAGAACTGTATGAAATGCTGAAAGATAAGAAAGAAGGGTACGAATCAATATTTGAGCCAATGAAGGAGGGACGTTATAAGGGCCTGAGCCTGATGGACGTGATGCACAATGCAAAGGCGTCGGATATTCATCCATTTTTAAAATACGTGAACTCCTATAATATTTCCTATACCTCCCAGGAATGGTATTTCCCGGAAATATTTGCCACCTGGGTATTAAGCAATGCGCCTTACTGCAAGCAGGAGTTACAGGACTCCCTGGATTATTTTAAGAATGATATTTCGGAACGAAAAAGAATAATAAATACAAATGCTTCCCGTATTTTAAGTGAACGCATGGTTTATTATTGGGCCCAGGCAAGCATCAATATGATCAACGACAGGAAATTCGATGCTGCTCTTAAAATTTTAAATACTGCCATCGAGGTGGGAACAACGCTGAATGACACCAATGGCCTGGCTTATGCTTACCTGTTTAAGGCAGAGACCTACCAGAACATGGAAGATTATAAGGAGGCGATAAAATATTGTGATAAATCGGCTTACTATTTCGCCTTGTATAAAAATAACCCCGGTGTATTTAAGGCGAAGATGAAATCGGCCTATTGCCTTTACGCGCAAAAAAAATATTCCGAGGCGATCCCTGTTTTGAAAAAGTTGATAACGGAATTTGATGCACACCGTAACGAATTTGAAGATTATGAAAAGGTATTTAACGAACAAAAAATATATAATTTCCTCGCTTATTCTTATTATGAGCTATTCGATTTCAATAATGCCCTGGAAAATTTCCGTAAAACTATTGAGATAAATAATAGCTCCAATACCCTGGAAAACAAGAAGCGGAATATCCTTTTTTATGATATGGTGGCCACCATTTACAAGAAGCAGGGACTGGATAAAGAAGCGTTGGCAGCTTATACCAGTTTGCTGGAAAGCTATCAGAACCTTGGCAATCCTGAAAAGGTGGCCGCCACATACAATAATATCGCCTACCTCGAATTTAACCTGGGTAATCTGCAGGGCAGCATCTGGAATTATAATCAGGCATTTGATATATACCTTGGTTTGAAATTATTCTCTGATGCCGGCTTCTCCAAGTCGGGTGCGGCCCAGGCCTACTATCGACTCGGCAAATATGATACAGCCATCGTCCTGCATAAGCTCGCCATAAGCTATAGAAGCATATCCAATGACTATGCGGGAATAGCTTATAGCTGGAATAAATTAGGAAGCCTCTATATTCAGACAGGTGAAAAGATCAATGCCCTTGCCGCACTCGACAGTGCTTTAAATTACTATATCCTGGATAAAGATTCTTCCAGCCTTTATTCGGTTTATATCAGCTTCGGTGATCTTTATATCAAAGAAAAAAATAATCTCAAGGCATTTGAAAAATATTATAAAGCCTACGAAATTTCTGAACACAGTAAGAATACCGTGAATATCATCGAATGTGCTTTTAAGATCGGTGATGCCACCTATTCCTATGATACCATGAGCTCCAGGAAATATTTCACGATCTGCAATAAGCTGGCACAAAGCATGGGAGATGAGAGCAACCAGATTTATTCCCTGCTTAACCTGGGCAACCTCGCTTCCATGAATTACCAGTTTACGGATTCCAGAAATAAAATTGATCGCGCGCTTGCCATCGCTACCAAGAATGGTAATGTACGCGACAAAGCAGTATGCTATAAATTTATGGCTAATGTTTATTCCAATGAATTAAATATCGACAAAGCCGATGACTATTATTTAAAAGCCCTTCATATCTTCGACTCCATAGGGGAAGTAACACAGCTCACCAACCTGAATCTGAGTCTTGGATTTAACAGGATCACCAAAGGGGATTTTATTAATGCAGAAAATTATTACCTGGAGGCGCTCAGGGTAGCCGAAAAGAATGAGAATATTCCGGATAAGGCGGATGCCATGATCATGATGACAACACTCTATTCGATGATCGGAGATTTTTCAAAAGCATTCCGGATCATCGACAGCTCCATCGCCATGGTAAACACTATGCAAAATGTTACTTACCTCGCCAATGCCTACCTGAGCAAAGGAAATATATACCAGCATACCTCTGATTATAAGCAGGCGAATTATTATTATCTTAAGGCCGACAGCATTTATCATAAAGAAAATAACCTGATCAGCTGGTCCATATCACAAAATAATATAGGCACCTTATACTACTGGCAGGCCGATTATGACGGCTCCTACCCATATATAAACAATGCGTATTCTATTCTGGAAAAAATAAATTTAAAAAATGAATCATGGATCCTGTATGCGGTTAACCTGGGTGAAATATTCCAGGCGAAAAAAGACTATCCCAGCGCATTCAGATATCTTTTACCTGCAAATAAAATAGCGAAGGAGAAAAAGCTAAACCGTATGATCGCGGCCTCATCCATGGTACTGGGTAAGGTAGAGTTTGAAAGGGCAAATTATACCCAGGCCCTGGCTTATTTTAAAGAAGCCAATGAATATGGGGAGATCTCCAAAGAATCGGAAAATATTATTGAATCCTCGCTTTATCTCGGGCGCTGCTACCTAAAGCTCAACAACAAGGAAAAGGGGAATGAATACCTCCGCAAATGCGTCGCTGTCTCTGCCAGGTTTAATATCGTTAAATACAATTGGGAGGCATTGTATGATTTGGGGATGACCTATTTTTCGGTGCAGCATTATGATTCAGCGATAATATATTTCAAGCAGGCGATTGGTATTGTGGAAGAAAGTTCCAATAAGGTGTTTGAAGATGAAAAGGTGAAGAACAAATACGCCAACGATGTGCGTAAGGTGGACCTCTATACTAAAATAATTTCTTCATTTGTAGAATTAAAAAATACAGATGAAGCACTCGAATACGCCAATAAAAGCAATATACAGGGGCTGAAGGACAAAATTTCACAGGGCGGTATAATGATTAATGATGAGAAGAAATCGGAAGCAATAAAAAAAGCGCAGCAGCTCGACCTGCAATTAAAAACGGTAAAAGATAATCTCTCTAAAGAAAAAGCCAAACCAGTCAGTGAACAAAACCAGGAGATTGTGAATTCCTACGAACGCACGATACTGAATGTAGAAGCCAATTATAAAAATTATATAGATTCATTGGCAGTCATTTATCCCAATATCATTGAGTATTCCGCAAAGCATGCTAATCCGGGTGAGTTCAAGACCTATAAGAAAAATATCCCCAAAGACGTGGCGGTGGTGCTCTATATCATCAATGAAGAAAATTTATTCATCTTCACTGTTACCAATGAAACAAAAAAAGTAAGCATCGTAAAAATTAAGCAGGCCGACCTGGAGAAAAAAATAAAAACCTTTATCAGCCTGTTGAACATACCTGATAAATCGGCGGGAGCGCATACTTTGAAGCTGCGTGGCAGCACCTTGCTGGAAGAGCCCAAGGATGTGGGAGGGGCAACCCTTCTGGGCACCTCGAAGGATTTATACCGGATTCTTATCGAACCTATCGCGGATGAATTGAAAGGCAAAAATAAATTATGCATTATCCCCAATGGCAAGCTTTGTAATATCCCTTTCCAGGTGCTGGGCAGCGTGGATAAAAATGGCGCATACCAATTTCTTGTGGAACAATTCTCTATCTTTTATATCAGCAAGCTGGATGTATTTCTAAAATCTTCTACCGGCAACGACAGCCTTTCCTCTATCGCTGCTTTTGGCAATCCAGATTTTCAGAACACACAGGTAAGCCTTCCCAGCGCTGAGAAAGAGGTGCGTGACATACAGGATATACTTAAGTCGGGTGATTATTTCTACGGCAAAGCAGCCACGGAAGAGCAGGCAAAAAAATCGCTGGAAACAAAGCACTTCATCCATTTTGCAACCCATGGCATACTCGACAATTCTAATTTTAAAAATTCATATATAAAATTCAGCTCCGATGCCGGTGATGATGGCAACCTGAGCATCAATGAAATCAATGGACTGGAACTGGCTGAATGCGATATGGTGGTATTGTCGGCCTGTGAAACGGCCATCACCAACGACTCCATAAAAGGCTGGTACTATTCGGCGGCCAACTCATTTATTGAAAGCGGCGCAAAAACTGTGATCGCCTCCTTATGGAGCGTGGATGATAATGCGACGAGCATTTTGATGACCGAGTTTTATAAAAATTTAAAGACCATGCCCAAGGCCGATGCACTGCGTCAGGCACAAGCTTATCTCTCAAAAAATCCGTTGTATGTCCACCCTTTTTTCTGGGGCGCTTTTGTATTGTATGGCGATTGGAGGTGATACAAATGAAGGAATTAAAGAATGAAAGAATGAAAGAATTAAAGAATGAAAGAATAGCGAAGCGAAAGAATAGCGAAGCGAAGGAATAGCGAAGCGAAGGAATGAATACAAATGAACCTCAAATTATATATTTTAGAATTTTATAAAGATATTAATTTTTATTGCGACCGTCATTTTGTCGACTCAATTAAATCTCAAAATTGGGTTAACTAACGAAAGGATTATTTTGTCTTTCAAGTTTATTTTTTTTAGCCCTGCTAAATTAATAATCCCTGAGAGTGTAAAGTAGACTGTGTAAACTGTTATTTAGAGTCTGCACCTTTTATCAAAGATAATTAAATATTGATTAAGTATTATACCCCAGTTTCTGATA
>JBBRJE010000081.1:0-10091 GCA_038219845.1 Bacteroidia bacterium | reverse complement strand
ATCATTTCCGCGAAGCATTCTTTAGATGATAAAATACAAGGGCTTGATTTAGGGGCAGATGATTATTTGCCCAAACCTTTTCATTTATCAGAGCTAAATGCACGGATCAAAGCATTGATAAGAAGAAAAAATTTTGACGGGAATAAGGAGATTCATATAAAAGAAATTACTATTCTTCCCGAAGAAAGGAGGGTGCTGGTAAAACAAAAGGAAGTGGAGCTTACAGCAAAAGAATACGCATTGCTTTTGTATTTTGTTGCCAATAAAAACAAAGTGGTAAGCAAAAGCTCAGTCGCTGAGCATCTTTGGGGGGATAATGCCGACCGCCTGAATAATTTTGATTTTATTTATAATCATATAAAAAATCTCAGGAAAAAATTAATTGAAAAAGGCTGTGAAGATTATTTGCAAACGATTTATGGTATAGGATACAAATTTAAAGTCCCCGGATGAAATTATTAGCCAAAACAAGTTTATATTATTTGCTTCTCAGCATCCCGGTGCTGGTAATTGCAGGCTGGGTGTGCTATGTCATGATCACTGCTGAAGTAAGAGACAGTAATAATGAGCTATTAATTAAACGGAAATCTCAGGTGGAGCGATATATTGAAAGCAATGACACCGTTTCATTACACATGATCTCCGCGGGTGGTGAAGGATGGATAACCGCAGTTGAAGAATCTTTAGAAACGAAGCCTGTCTTTAGCGATACTTTAATTTTTGATTCTGCCGAGCAGGAACTGGCGTCGAATCGAATGCTCAGCGCTTCTGCTAAAATTAATAACAAGAGCTATACAATTCGTTTGTGGCGAAGCACGCTTGAATTTGATGAGCTGATTGAAGGAATTATTACTTCATTAATATTTATATTTATTTTTTTGTTCCTGATTTTCTTCCTTATTAATTGGCTGGTTTCACGATCGTTATGGAAACCTTTTTATAAAACGATAGAGTCCTTGCAATCATTTCGCGCCAGCGATAAAGTAAAAACGGAGCTGGCGCTTGCCAAGACGAAAGAATTCAGGGACCTTAATCTTTCAGTGAATGCAATGATGGATAAGATGATTGCTGACTTTAAAAGCCAGAAGGAATTTACGGAGAATGCTTCACACGAAATGCAAACTCCATTGGCTGTGATCAAAGCAAAAATTGAGCTGCTCATTCAATCTGAGAAGCTTGGGGAAAAAGAAACAGACCTGATCTTAGGGATAGAAGAGGCCTGTTCAAAACTGGCCCGGCTGAATAAATCATTGCTCCTGCTTACCAAAATTGAAAATCGCCAGTTCGTAGCGCAGGCGGATGTTTCACTTAATAAAATTATTGATGAGGCGCTTTCGCAATATGAAGAATATTTGGATGCAAAAAAAATAGAGCTCATAAAAATTTTTGAAACAGAAAAATATCTTCATATCAACCATGACTTGTGTGAAGTGCTTATCAACAACTTAATTCAAAATGCCATCAGGCATAATATTCAAAATGGAAGCATTGAAATTTGCCTCAACAATAAACAACTTTCAATCATCAATTCAGGAGAATCCAAAGCATTAAATGAAATTCAGATATTCGATCGTTTTCAAAAAAATAATTCTTCAGCGGAGTCTTTAGGCCTTGGCCTGGCTATTGCAAAGGAGATCGCAGAAGGGAGTGGCTTATCCTTGAAATATCATTTTGTTTCCGATAAGCATTCTTTTATTCTCAATTTCTAAACGGGTATTTTGTCGTGGAGAGCAGATAACACAGAAAAAGCATAGATTTGCAATAGAATTATAATTAATCTTTGATCCCATGAAAAAAGTATACCTCCCCGCATTTCTATTGATAGCTTTTGCTTTGGTACTCGTTACCTCTTGTGAAAAACAGGATAAAGCTTGTCCCGTAGTGGCTTCTGAGCAGGTTCCCACGGCTGTAACAAATTCCTTTACTACTAAATATGCCGGGGCTGCCGTTACCACCTGGTTTAATAAAGACAATAAGGGCTACTGCGCCGACTTCACCTTAAATGGTACTGAAATGAAAGCTTTGTTTGATAATAACGGCAATTTCATGGAAGAGGAAGTGGAAGGGAAAGATGACCATCAAAGTGGAAATCATGCTGACGATGATGGCTGCGAATGTGAACTGGAAGACTAACTATTAAAGACTAACAATTAATTATCATGTATAAATCATTGGTCATTGCTGTGCTTATTTTATTTGGCACAATAACGATTTTCGCAAAAGGAGTGAAACCTCCACCAGCTGTTTTAGCTGCATTTCAGCTTAAATTTCCTTCGGCTAAGGAAGTGAAATGGGAAAAAGAAAATGGCACAGAATACGAGGCCGAGTTCATTATGGATAAGGGGGAATACTCCGCTAATTTCAAGGATGACGGTACCTGGTTGGAAACAGAGATGGAAGTAGATTATACCACATTACCCGATGCGGTAAGAACAGCCTTCGAAAAGCAGGTAAATAAGAAGGCAAAGGAAGCTTCTAAAATAGTGAAAGCCGGCGATATCACCGTGTATGAGGTGGAGTATAAAAAAGGAATGAAAACAAAAGAGCTTGTTTATAATCCTGATGGTACGATGGCAAAGATGGGAAGCAAATAGTAAAATCAGGCGTCTTTATTTTATCGTTTAAGTATGTTTGTAAATAAATGGTATACTTTATTTTGAATATAAACGGCACAGGAATACTTTATGAAATATCTGTTCATTCTTCTTTTAATTAATCTTTCTTTCGTTTCCCCTAAATCTTTTGATTATTCTCCCGACCAGCTCCTGGGCAACTGGATGAGTCCGCAAAAGGACCTCATCATTAACTGCTATAAAGTGAACGGGCAATATTTTGGGAAAGTGGTATGGTTCAAAAAATATTACGACGAAAAGCACGGGAAAAACCTTGCTGTACCCGAAGAGCATTGGCTAAATTACGAAGTGATGAAACATTTTGTGTTCAGCAATAACGAATGGAAAGACGGGGAAATTTATGACTTGAATACAGGAAAGTCTTATTCAGCCTATATTACCCTCGACGGGCCCAATACATTAAAGCTTAAGGGATATATCTGGCTCACCATTTTTGGTGAGACCACTGAGTTTACACGTTATACTGAATCAAAACTTCCGGACTTTAAATAATTAATATGTGCCGCCAATATTGTTTTGCGAATGGTTATGCATGAATTTAACTGTTAACTATTAAAACAGGTTTTCAATAGATTTAAACGATAGATTTGCATTTGAAAATATCGCAAATTAAAAAGTTTATGCATCTGAATAAATATTTTTTTGTCCTCATTTTTATTTCTGTTCTATTTCTGAAATCTGCTGTTTCGCAAGTGCAGCCACAACATGATTTAAATTACTACCGGAATGAGGCATATGCCCATAGTCCTGTTCTCAAAGAAAATTTAAATCAGCAGCAGTATATCCAATTACAAAATGAATTAACGCTTGTAGCCATTAGGAAACCCCAGGTATATTTTACAGCAGACTATCTCTTTGCTCCTTATTTTTTTAATAACAGCAGCTTTATTGCCATCACGCAAACCCCCGACAGCCATGCCTTTGGTTATGATGGCGCGCTGAGTAACGGGGGCTTGTACGCAGCGCAGCTCAATGTTTCCACGCTTCTTTTTACAGGCCGGGTAATTAAGCCTTACAGCTATCAAACAGCGGCACAAAAAGGCGTGCTGCAAAATTTGAATAAGCAGGCAGCTCACGAGCTGGAAAAAAATGTCACTGATCAATATATTGCTACCTATCAATTGCAGCAGCAGGTGTTTTACCTGGAGAAAATAATTGCGCTAGTGCAAGACCGCAAAAAAATTGTGGAGGCCCTGGTGCAAAAAGCGCTCATGCAGCAGAACGATTATTTGCTGCTCGAGATTGAGATCAGGCAGAGGGAATTTGACATTCAGCAGGAACGCATAAATTTATATAATGCATTTAACCAGTTAAATAATTTTGCAGGCATTGCAGATACTGCCATCATAATACTTTCTGCCCCTATAATTGTGCAATCCCCCGTACTACAGGAATTCAATTACCAGCAGCGCTATAAATCAGACAGCGCAAATATTACCACGCAGAAATTGGTATTCAACACAAAATATCGTCCGTCGCTTGCTGCCTATGGCAATACAGGATTTAATTCAGCCAGTGCTGCACACCTACCTCATAGTTTTGGATTGAGCGCAGGGCTGCATTTAAATATTCCAATCTATGACGGGGGGCAAAAAAAAATTGTAGAAAAACAAACGCAGCTTCAGCTTGATAATCTGAAACAGTACCGGGCGTTCACAACAATCCAGCTGAAAAACAACCTCGCCTCTTTACAGAAACAAATAGAGCTCACAGCACAAGCTATTACATTGCTTAACGCACAGCTCTCTGCACAGGAAACATTATTACAGATCATTAAAGACAAAGTGGTAACGGGACAGATTTCTGTGACAGATTATAAAAATGCGTTGCAGGATTATGCGATTAGCAATCAGAACAAGCTTCAGGCGCAGACAAATTTATGGCTGCTCATTAACCAATTCAATTATATAAACTGGTAAGAGGAATGAAAAATAAAAGTATATATAAGCGCATTGCATCATCTTTTTTGCTGGCAATGACTTTTATTTACGGCTGTGGAAATCATGGGAACACTGCTGATGAAACAGTGAACGTGAGAACCTATGTGACATTAATTCACCCATCAATCCAGAATATTACGCAGTACATACAGCTCAATGGGGTCACGCTTTTCCAGAAGAAGGACAATATCCGTTCCACTAATACAGGCTATATCACCTCGCTAAAATTCAAGCAGGGAGATTATGTTCATGCAGGCCAGATTTTTTGCACTTTGGCCACAAAAGAACAGGTAGCGCTCAAAAATATTTCTTCCCTCGATTCCTCTCTTATAAAATTTCAGCATCCCCTTTCTGTTTTAGCCAATGCCTCAGGAACAGTGGAAGCCGGTAATGTGGTGCAGGGCGATTATATTAGTGAGGGAGATATACTGGCTATTGTAAATGAGCCCGCTTCACTCATTGTTAAAGTGAACGTGCCTTATGAATATAATGCCTATGTGAAGGCGGGGAAAGTATGTGAAATTATTCTTCCCGACGGGAATATTATACGCACGTCCATCTCGGGAGTGATGCCTACCGTGGATGCTGTTTCGCAATCACAGTCTTTTTATATCCGCTTACCCAATAACATTTTGCCGGAAAATTTGAATGTCGCGATTCGTATCCCGCATAAGCAAAAAAATAATATTCTATGTGTGCCTTCTGATGCGCTCCAGGCTGATGAGATGCAAAAGGAATTCTGGCTTATGCGTGTTACTGATGATTCCATGGCTGTGAAAGTGCCCGTAAGAACGGGTTTGCAAAACGATTCTATCACAGAGATAATTTCAAATTCGATCACACCAAAAGACAATATCATTTTACAGGGTGCTTATAGCTTGGGAGATTCCACGATGGTTTTATTCGATAAATAAATGAGCCAGACACAGCATTATAAATTTCAATACCCGCTCATTGCTATTGCCGCTCTGCTCCTGGTGGCGGGCTTTTTCAGCTATTCCAAATTAAAGACGGGCTTATTTCCTGATATCACCTTCCCGAAAATAAAAGTGATCGCCGATGCCGGGCAGCAGCCTATTGATAAGATGATGACCACCGTTACCGTGCCATTGGAAAATATTATCAAGCGTACAGAAGGGTTGGATTATATACGCAGCACCACTTCCCGCGGCTCCTGTGAAATTTCTGTCTTCCTAAAATGGGATGCTGATATTGATAATGCCAGGCAGCAGATTGAATCCATCATCAATGAGATCCAGGCTACTTTACCTCTTAATACAAATATCACTGTGGAGAAAATGAACCCTTCTATTCTCCCTGTGATGGGTTATTCATTGGAAGGTAATCGTTCGCAGGTGGAATTGAAAAAAATTGCGAAGTACCAGGTCAAGCCCTATCTTGCAGCAACGCCAGGAGTTTCAGACGTTGCCATCATCGGAGGGAAAACAAAAGAGTACCAGGTCATTCTTCATGCAGAGAAGCTTACGGCCCTGGGCATTTCATTGCAGACAATTCAATTAGCCGTTCAGCAATCGAATATATTACAGTCCAATGGCTATATCAGTGATCATAATCGAATGTATTTAACGCTGACCGATAATGCAGTGGACAATATGGAGGAGCTTAAAGATATGGTGCTCATCAATTCAGCGAACCGCCTGATACGCCTGCGTGACGTGGCAGATATAGAACTCCATGAGGCAAAAGAGTTCGTTAAAATTAAAGCCAATGGAAAAGATGTTCCGTTGGTAGCGATCATCAAACAGGCCAATGCGAATTTGATAGAGGTGAATGCAGGAATAGAACAGCGTGTGGAAGAATTAAAAAAGATTCTGCCGAAAGATGTAAAGCTTATTCCTTATTACAAGCAGGCCGATTTTGTGAACGACAGTGTTAAAAGCATTCGCGATGTGCTGCTCTTTGGCTTATTGCTGGCCATTCTTGTGGTGATCATTTTCCTGCGTTCCTTCTCTACAAGCCTGGTGGTGCTGGTCACGATCCCTGTGACGCTATGCTTAACACTTTTGATCTTATATTTTATCGGGTATACTTTTAATATTATGACCCTGGGCGCCATTGCTGCGGCCATTGGTTTAATGATTGATGATGCGGTAATTGTGGTGGAGCAAATTCATCGAAGTCATGAAGAGGAGCCCGACGAACCCATGTCATCCATCATCAGCAAAGCAATAAAATATTTATTCCCTGCAATGGTAGCTTCCTCGTTAAGCACCATCGTGATCTTTATTCCCTTTGGCCTCATGAGTGGCGTGGCTGGCGCGTATTTCAAGGTGTTGGCCTATACCATGATCATCACGCTCAGCGCATCTTTTTTTGTTACCTGGATCATCCTTCCCATGCTTTTCCTTTTTGTTCCAATGAAAAAGAAAAAGACAAAATCAGTAACTCAGCATCGCACGAGCTGGATCACTTATTTTATTCATCGCCCTGTGATCAGCATTATATTTATCATCGCCTGTGGCATGGTGATCTGGCTGGTGCCGGGAAAGCTTCAGTCAGGCTTCCTGCCGGAGATGGATGAAGGAAGCATCGTCATCGATTTCAAGAGTCCGCCGGGAACCACGCTCGAAGAAACCGACCGCATGTTACAGCAGGTAGATAAGATTTTACAAAAGCAGCCTGAGGTGGCAAAATTTTCGCGGAGGATAGGCACGCAGATGGGTTTTTTTATTACCGAGCCTAATGTAGGCGATTTTCTTATCCAGCTTAAAAAAGAAAGAAAGAAAACTACAGATCAGGTTTCTGATGAGATTCGTTTGCAGATCGAATCAGCTATCCCGCAGCTTACGGTGGATTTTGGTCAGGTCATTGGGGATATGCTTGGTGATTTGATGAGCAGCGTGCAGCCCGTGGAAATAAAGGTGTTCGGGGATAACCAGAAAAAGATTGAAGAGCTAAGCGCTAAAATTGGCGACGAAGTTTCAAAGGTTCAGGGCACAGCAGATGTATTCAATGGAATTGTTATTGCGGGCCCTGAAATAAATATTCAGCCCGACGTATCCAAGCTGGCGCAGCTCGGATTAACGCCAACAGATTTCCAGCTTCAGATGCAAACGCAGATCGAAGGAAATGTGATTAGCCATATGCTTGAGAAAGAGCAGCAGGTGGATATACGATTGATCTATCCACAGGCAAATAAAACCTCGGTTAATTCACTCACGAATGGCTCTATTCTTTTGCCCAATGGCATGATGAAGCCCATAAATACGGTGGCAGATATTCAGCTGGGCAATGGCGTGGCAGAGATCACCAGAGAGAACCAGAAAATGATGGGCGTGGTTACAGCCCGGTTAAATAACCGCGACCTGGGCAGCACGCTTAAAGAAATACAGCAAACGCTGAACACTAAAATTGCATTGCCCCGTGGGTATCATATTGAATATGGAGGAAGCTATGCGCAACAGCAACAGGCATTCAAAGAATTATTGATGATCCTTATTACGGCCTTCCTGCTGGTTTTTATTGTCATGCTTTTTTTATTTCGTAAGATTGTCATTTCGTTTATCATCATCATCCTCGCTGTATTAGGCATGGCAGGAAGCTTGCTGGCGCTGCTTATCACCAATACGCCACTCAATGTAGGCAGCTATACAGGTATTATTATGATCGTTGGCATTATTGGGGAAAATGCGATCTTCACCTATTGGCAATTTATGGAAACACATAAAACCCTGAACAAAGAGGAGAGCATCATCTATTCTATTGCCACGCGCTTACGCCCCAAGCTGATGACCGCCTGCGGGGCCATCGTGGCGCTGTTTCCCCTGGCCTTGGGCATTGGCACGGGCGCGCAATTGCATCAGCCCTTAGCTATCGCGGTGATCGGAGGATTGGTGGTCGCGCTGCCTCTTTTACTCATCGTTTTCCCAACGATACTCAACATTGGAAAAAAAGCACTCAACACGACTCCCTGAATTATTGAACCACTAAATACCAATTATTATATATGTTCTATCGAATCAATCCAATCATTATTTGCATACTGCTTTTATCATCCTTAAGCTGTAATGCGCAAGGGGTAAAATCAAATTACAAAATTAATAATAAGTTTACTGTAGAAGGAGATGGAGGCTGGGATTATCTCGCCATTGATGAAGCTACTTCACGATTATTTATTTCACACGGAAATATAACGCAGGTAGTGGATGCCCGCACAGGGAAGCTCCTGGCTACCATCCCCGACACCAAAGGCGTTCATGGCATTGCCCTTGCCCCTGATGAGAATAAGGCGTTCATCAGTAATGGAAAGGATACTTCTGTTACGATCATTAATCTTAACACCTTGCAGTTTATTGCCCGCGTAAAAGTTACAGGCATGAACCCTGATGCCATTCTTTACGATCCTTTCTCGCATAAAGTTTTTGTTTATAACGGTCGCAGTTCCAATGCCACGGTAATTGATGCGAAAACAAACGGAGTGATTGCCACTATTCCATTAGATGGCAAGCCTGAATTTTCTGTGAGTGATGGCCATGGAAAAGTATATGTAAATATTGAGGATAAAAGCATGATCGCAATGATCAATGCCACCACGATGAAGGTAGAGAGCACCTGGCCCATAGCGCCCGGCGTCGAACCCAGCGGCCTGGCGTTAGATAATGTGAGCCATCGCTTATTTGCTGTTTGCGATAATAGAAAAATGATTGTGATAGATGCTCAAAATGGGACAGTGCTCAGTTCAATAACTATAGGTGATCATGTAGATGGCTGCGCCTTTGATCCTGAATTAAAACGCGCCTATAGCTCTAATGGCGACGGAACCATCACGGTAGTGCAGGAAACAGACGCGAATAAATATTCAGTGTTGGAAAATATCCCGACACAAAAAGGAGCGCGCACTATTTGCATTGATACCAGGACCCACCATCTTTATTTGCCTTCCGGCAGCTATGGTGAAAAGCCGGCATCCACTGCAGAGAATCCACATCCGCGGGCACCAGTGATGCCCGGCAGCTTTGTTATATTGGATATCAGTTTGGTGAAATGAGGGGGGTATTTACCGGATTCAAAATTCATCGTTCTATAGTTTATTGGTTCAGAAAAAATAATAGTAGATGATTTAAAAAACTTTTCTTGTTAAAAAAATCGGGATTTATTAGATTCTATAGGTGGGATTAAAGGATATACGCGGCTGATTCATGCGAAAGATAAATTGTTCAGAAACATACGCATAGCCACGCCCTGTAATGGACATTAGTGGCTAAAAACTTCAATGTTTCGTATAACTAACGCATATATTTGCGTTGTGTGCAACTTTAGACGCATCACTTTAGCTGCATCACTTTATTATGGGACAACAAATCAGCGAAATATTTTTAAATCATAACCTGTAAAATTAATTTATCATGAAAAAGTATTCACTCAATTTAAAAAGGAATAATAAATTCCCAGTAGTTCATTTATGCATCATACTTATGCTTCCCGTTTTGCTACAATCATGTTCAATGGAAAAGGAAATGGAAGGTTCCGGGGATGGAGGTGTTATATCATATAGGTA